>JALRBB010000202.1 GCA_023257915.1 Quisquiliibacterium sp.
CCATTTGTAGTTCGCTGATGAGCTCGGCTCCCGAGTGCTCGTATAGCTGTAACAAGCCGAGGTGTCGAAGCCATCACTACCTTTGACGTAGGCGGTCGAAATCGTGCCTGAAAGAGGAACGGACTTGCTGACGGATTTTTCCCCAATGCTATTCGGCTGACCGGAGTTGTATGGACTCCCGGTATAGCCAGTCAAACCATTGGTAAAAAATTGGGAGGCAAGATGGTCTGGCAGAGCGTTACTCGTGATGGTTCGCGTACTGGCCGTACAGGTAATCGTCGACCTGCTGGTACCCGTGGTCTGCACCCCGGAGGTATTGTAGTAAGACACGGTCGCGACGGCCGGCAGACCGGTCGCGGTCTCATTGGTGTAATTGCAATACGAATCATAGTTCGGGTATGCGCTTGCGTGCGCGGTGTTCGCCGACGCGGACAACACCCCAGTCGAGCTCGCAGAACCCGGATTGGGAATCACCGATGATGACGCTGATGAGGTCCCCGACAATGCATCATCAGCCGTGGCAGTCACGGTGCAACTGTAAGACTTCCCGTTGGTCAACCCGCTGACGACCAGCGGGTTCGCATAGTTTGCTTGCCCCGCGTTGTATTCCACGCTAGTCGTACTCGAAGCCGCATGAAGCCCATCGCCGGAGGTACAAACCGCCACATATTTCGAGGCGGAAACGTAATTGGTATTAGTCAGGAGCCCGACGATTTTCCCGCCCATGTAATTGAACATCACGCTGATACGCGAGTCACCGGGCAAGACGCCCTTGACTTCGGGAGTGCCTACTTTTTTGCAGGCGCTTGAAATCAAACAACTATCACCGGCGCCGAGCACTGCGCCAATCGTGATAACAACGTTGTAGTAGGTGGTTGATCCGACCACCACCGCAGGCATGATGAGTTGCCCCTTTGCGAGATCAAACGTGTCCTCAGTGTCCGTTGTAACCACCGAACCAACACTGACCACACTTGCCACCGTCACTCTCACGTCTTTGTAGGCAGTAGTCCCAACCTTAACCAAAGGGATGCTTAACACGCCAGTTGAAACATCGTAGGTGTCGGCACCGATGCAAACTGAGCTGGCAGTCATCAGCGCGAATGCGAACGCAGCGTTACGGAATTTCATTACTTTCCCTCTGAATTGCAAAGTTGAAATTACCGACAAACGCAAACGGCAAGTTTTTCGCCCGCGCTAGTTGGATTTGCGCGATGAGATCACGGAATACAGATCGTAGATAGTACTTTTGAGAGGAACAGCATTCTCGATTCCCCCCTACGGAATACCGAACAATCTTATGACGATTGGCAAGCGTCCTAGGTCGCCAGCAACCAAGCACGCCTGTCGAAATGCTCGAACGCAACCGCGGCATTTGCGTTATTCGGCCAGGACCTTTACCGACGCACTGATCCTTCCCGCCCCCTGAAGTCCAGTGGTGTCGATCGCTACATGCCAATGACCCAGGCTCGGGATGGTGAGCCGCACGGGCGACTGCCGGACCACACCTCCGGTATAGATGTGCTTGGAGCCGTTCTTGTAGTTTTCGAGGTTCAGGCTATCCATCAGACGCACATTGGCCACCGCGGACAGTTTCACTTCGACCACATCTCCACCCTGGCGTATGCCAAGATCTGTATAAATGAATTGCATGAACTCCTCCGCTCCTAGGATGTGCGGGACGCTCGGATGCCAAACTGTGGCACCGACTACAGCAATTTCACAGCGCCAATCGCGACAAGCCAGACGCTTCTGGATTTAAGGCCGAACCGGCTACGCCGTCAAGATCCGGATGACCCGCAGGGCTACATGGCATTGACGAGAAACCGTGCCCGATGTCCATAACCGTTGGATTCAGTTCTCCATCACACGCGAATCGAGCCGCGACATCTCCAGAAAACGATCAACCCGGTCCTGCGGATGCAGCAGCGCTGCGATGCCGGGTGTAGAGATCCACTCGTCGACCGTTCGGCGAGCATCGTCGCGCCGAAGGTGCTCGATCAGCAACACCCCGTGCGACGCTGCATCGGTCCCAGGTCGAAAACGCGCCTCCGGCGAAGGGGCGGCTGAGGCCGATGCTGCGCCGCCCGTGCGGGCGGCAAGCACTGACTCGTAAAGCCGCCACCTGCAAGCTCGTCCAGGTGCCTCGTTGCGAAGCGCCGCAAGCCAGGCGTCCAGGTCGGCGCGACGCGACTGCACCGCCCCCTGAAGCTGCCCGAGCCGGATCGTGACGGTCCATGCGCCTGCGCAGCGACCTTCGTGCGCGAGCAAGCTGCCAACAAAGCGCCACATGTTCCGAAAGTGCGGCATGATTGCCTGCGTCTGCGGGCTTGGGCTGAGCAGCATCGCCTGATACGCGGGCGAATCCAGCACAGCTGCGTTGTCCAGATCGTAGCTGGTGAAAAACCGCGGCGACGCCATCGCGGCATTGTCCACGGTTGCTTCATGACGCACGCCGTTTTGCACACCAGGCAAGCCCACCCGGTCAACTAGGTGCTCGGTCTGATACCAGTGCTCGTAGCGTTCGAGCACTTCCGGGTCGCAGTCGTTCCAGACAGCCAGCAAGCCCTTCATGCGCACACCTTATTTGTCGGCCGCCGCCCAGTCCTGCAGACTGGGGACGACCATCTCGAACAGTTCATGCTCCTTCGTATAGAGCCGCCCGAAGTAGCGCCCCAGCGGCTTGTACTTGGAGTGATCGATATAGCCAGTCTGCGGATCGTAGAGCCCGTCCCGGACGTGCATCATGGCAACCTTCGCGACCGCCATGTAGCGCCGAGGACTCACATGCAGCCAGTGCATCAGCTCGCACTCGAATGACACCGGAGATTCAGCGATCCGTCCAGGGCGAACGCACTCGCTTGGCTGCAGATGCAACCCGGCCTGTTCGATCTCCGACACGCCCAACGGAAAATCGATCGCGCACACATTCATCGCCTCGGCCATCGGCTCATCAACCAGATTGACCACGAACTGACCGGTATCGCGAATATTGATGCCGGTGTCCTTGAGTTCCTGCCCGTCGCGCCGCAATTCGATTCCGAGCACCAGGATCGGCGGATCCTCGCCCATCGCGTTGAAGTAGCTAAAAGGCGCCGCATTGTCGCCCCCCTGCTCGGACCAACTGGTCACCAGTGCGATCGGACGCGGAATCACGGTCGAGCAAATCAGCTTGTACTGCGCTGCTGCCGGCAGCGCATTGACATCAATTCTCATGCAAGGCTCCCCGCCCCGAACGGTTCAGTCGCGCGGACCGGGATACCAGGACGGATGGCGTTTTTGAAGGAAAGACGCGGTACCCTCCGCCGCTTCGGCGGTTTGCCGGCGGGCCGCATGTTCGGCAATCAGCTGGTCCATCAGTTCTGCAGACAGGTCATTGCCCGAAACCGCCAACGTACGACGCTTGGTGAGCGCGAGCGCTTCGGGGGCATTCATCAGAAGCGCATCGACAAGCTGTTCACCGCGCGCCGCCAGTTCATCGAGCCGACAGACCTCGTGCACCAGGCCAAGGCGCTCGGCCGCATGCGCACCGAAACGCTCGCAGGTCAGCGCATACCGCCGCACATTGCGAACGCCGATCGCATGGCAAAGATGCGGCAGGATGATGCCCGCCATCAGCCCCCAACGTGCTTCGGTGATCGCAAAGATCGCATCCTCGGCCGCGATCACAACATCGCACGCAGCGACCACACCGGTACCGCCGCCGAAGCAACCACCATTGACGAGCGCCACCGTCGGCACGCGCAGCAGATTGAGGCGCTGAACCGCCTCACCGGTGAGTCGCGATGCCGCCAGATTGGCATCCGCGCCGCGCTTGCCGACCTCGGCGATCCAGCTCAGATCGGCACCGGCCTGGAAGTGTCGGCCATTTCCACGCAGCACGACGACCCGGATCCCGGGCTGGGCATCGACCAGATCCATCGCCGCATGCAAACCGTCGAGCATGTCCCCGTTGTAGGCATTGTTCACGTCCGGTCGGTTCAGCGATACGGTCGCCACCCCACGCGCATCCAGGCTGCAAAGCACCGCTCCGTTACCGAGCGACTGTTCCGTCATCTTGATCTCTCCGCCCTCAGGTCAGCTGCAGCCTGCGGCGCAGGACTGGCCAATCGCATCATCAGTCGCGCGCCGGCAATACCTCACCGCGGCATTCCCCGAAGCCAATCCGAATCGCCCCTTCGCGCTCGCACCATGCGCGCAACGCCACGGCGTCGCCGTCCTGCAAAAAGGTACGCGTCTCTCCGCCCTCAAGTGTCAGCGCCTGGCGTCCGCCTGAGGTCAGTTCGATCAACGCCCCACCTTCCTGAGGCGTCGGTCCAGACTGGGTTCCGGTACCAATGAGATCGCCGGGTTGCAGATTGCAGCCCCCGACGGTGTGATGCGCGAGCATCTGGGCGATGCTCCAGTACGCATGGCGAAAGTTTGAGCTTGAAAGCCTTGCGGGTCCGGCGTTTCGCTCGCGCATCCCGGAAGTCTCGATCCAAGCCTCGATCGCGATGTCAAATCCGCCACGCTCGCGATTGGCCTGCGATTCCAGATAAGGCAAAGGCTGCGGGTCCTGGTCATCGCGCGTCCATGCACAGCGATACGGGGCCAGCGCCTCCATCGTGACGATCCATGGCGAGATCGTGGTCGCAAAGCTTTTGGACAGGAACGGACCCAGGGGCTGGTACTCCCAGGCCTGGATATCGCGAGCCGACCAGTCATTAAGCAGGCAAAGTCCGAATATATGGCGCTCCGCCTCGTCGATGCCGATTGGCTCGCCCAGCGCATTGCCAGTACCGACCCAGATTCCGAGCTCGAGCTCGTAATCAAGCCGCTGACAGGGGCCAAAGACCGGCTGCTGGGCGCCTGCGGGCATCGCCTGCCCGCGCGGGCGATGAAAGCGCTGCTCACTGACCCCGACCGACGAGGCACGCCCGTGGTAACCCACCGGCAGCCACTTGAAGTTGGGCATAAGCGGATTGTCGGGCCTGAACAGGCGCCCGACGTTGGTCGCATGATGCACCGAGGTGTACATGTCGGTGTAGTCGCCGATCCGCGCCGGCACTGCGTATTCGACCTCGGACAATGGCACGAGGCAGTCGGTCAACCGTTCGTCCTGAGGAACCTCCTCGCGCAGCAGGCGTGAGATTGCCAGCCGCAGTGCCGACCAGGCCCTCGGCCCCATCGCCATCAGACCATTCAGGGTCGATGCCGCGGCATGTGCGACAGCAGGCGCAGCCTCGCCCTGGATCGCACCGCTCGCTTGCACCGCGCGCATATCGAACACCTGGTCGCCGATCGCCACTCCGCCGCGAAAAGGCTCGCTGCTGCCACATCGGCGAAACACCGCAAAGGGAAGATTCTGGATCGGAAAGTCACAGCCCTTGACGTTGGCCGAACCGACCCAACTGCGCAGTTCCGGTGCGTGGGTTTCGTTGATCCTGTGCATTGATGGTCCCCTTGTAACGCCGCGGCGCCGGATCAGTTCCGACTCAAACCCTTGGGCAGCGGAAAAGACATGTTTTCCTCGATGCCAGGCAGTGAACGCACCGATCCCACACCGAGCGCCCTGAGCCGCTCGACCAGCTCGGACACGAGCCGCTCCGGGGCGGAAGCGCCGGCGGTCACGCCGATCCGCCGGCGTCCTTGCAGCCAGGCGGGATCGAGTTCGTCCGCAGAGCCGATCAGCCTTGCCTCGACCCCCATGCGCTGCGCCACCTCTCGCAATCGGTTGCTGTTGGAACTACTCGGAGACCCGATCACCAGGACGAAATCGCACTGCGGAGCCATAAACTTGACCGCATCCTGTCGGTTCTGCGTCGCGTAACAGATGTCCTGCTTTTTGGGCTCTGCGATCGATGGGAAGCGTTCCTTCAGGGCTGCGATGATCGCGCTGCAATCATCAACCGACAGCGTCGTCTGGCTGACGAAGGCCAGCGACTCGGGATCGCGAACTTGCAGACCCGCGACATCCTCCAGCGTTTCGACCAGGTGAATGCCGTCGGGGATTTGCCCCATGGTTCCCTCGACCTCCGGATGCCCGGCGTGCCCGATCATCACAATCTCACGCCCTTCCTTACGCATCTTGCCAACTTCGACATGCACTTTGGTCACCAGCGGGCAGGTGGCGTCGAACACCTGTAATCCTCGCGCCTGGGCAGTGGCGCGCACGGCCTGCGACACACCATGCGCAGAAAAAATCACCGTGGCCCCATCCGGCACCTGATCAAGTTCGTCGACGAACACAGCCCCCTTGACCCGCAGTTCACCGACGACATGCTCGTTGTGGACGATTTCATGACGCACATAGATTGGCGCACCGTGCAACTCCAGCGCCCGTTCGACGATTTCGATCGCCCTGTCAACGCCAGCGCAAAAACCGCGCGGCTGGGCTAGAAACGCTTCCATCGACCCGCCTCCGCGTTCAAAGGATTCCAAGGATTTCGACCTCCAACCTGACTCGCTGACCTGCGAGCGGATGATTGAAGTCGAACAAAACCCAGGAATCATGCACTTCCTTGACCACCCCGGCGAATCGCTGGCCGTCCGGAGTCGGAAATTCGACCAGATCGCCAGGTTCATAGACGGTCTCTGGCGTGCCATGCCGAGCGAGCAGGGAGTGCGTCACCCGCTGGATCAGATCTGGACTTCGCTCGCCAAACGCCTCACCAGGCCCCAGTTCGAATACCTGGCGAACCCCTTCTCGCAAGCCCAGCAGACATCGTTCAAGCGGCTCGGCCATCTGACCGACGCCCATCTGCAAGGTTGCGGGATTCGTACCGAACGTATTAACGACATCACCCTCGCCATCGGCCAGACTGAGCCGGTAATGCAGCGTCAGATAGGAATCTGGCTTGACCGACACCGCTGCTACGTTCATTCGCATCCCCGTCGTTTCTTGGCGCAATTCGTGCGCATCGTTTCCAGCCGCCAGTTTAAGTCATCACCATGCGACCCATCGATCTTCCCTGCCCGCCGCGCGCGCGGTCAAAAGGCCAGCGCGCGCCCCGCAAACCCCCTTCGCGGCGAAACGCCACCCCGCAGCAACGCCTGTTGCTGCTCGGCCCGGAACCGCTCGCCGATGCCGAACTGCTTTCGCTGATGCTGCAAAACAGCCACAGGGTTTCCGATCGCATCACCCACGCCCAGGAGGCCATTTGGCATTTCGGCGGGCTGAGCGCCCTGCTCAGATCCGACGCCGGCAGCTTCAGCGCCCGCCCCGGACTGAGTCCGTCCGGCTGGGTCGCACTGCAGGCGGCCCGCGAGTTGCTGCGCCGCTCGGCACTCGAACACCTTCAAGACACCGACGTATTGTCGTCCCCGGCCCTGGTGCAGGAATTCCTCGGCCACTGGTTGCGGGACCGTCCAGCGGAATGCTTCGCGGGCCTGTTCGTCGACAACCGCAATCGGGTAATCGCCGCCCTGGAACTTTTCAGAGGCACGCTGAATCAGACTGCGGTCTATCCTCGCGAGGTCGCCCGCGCGGCCTTGCGCCTGAACGCCGCGGCAGTCATCTTCGCGCATAATCATCCGTCCGGTATTGCTGAACCAAGCCAGGCCGACCGTCTGCTCACCGATGCGCTACGCCGCGCGCTGGCGCAAATCGACGTCACCGTGCTCGATCACCTGATCGTCGCGGGCAATCGCTGCGTGTCGTTCGCCGAACGGGGCTGGCTCTGAAGGTGCATCAGAGTCTATGTACAAGGCTCTGGTGCACACTTTGACTAAACTTGCTGTTTGCGCCTATAATTCAAGGCTTTGCTGGACAGGCGCAGATGCAATTGCAACGCGCCTTGTGTCTGCGCTAGGCGGCGTGCCGAGTTTTTCGGTCTTCTGTCACCCGGCGGCTCCGGCTCTAATACGGTTCCGAGATGCTCTGGCGAACTCGCACGGGCTTCAAGGATTCAGCTTCAAATTGTCAGTATCAGTGCAAGGCGACATGTCCCGCCTCGCAGAACCAGGAGTTTGATCATGGCCCGCGTATGCCAAGTGACCGGAAAAGGTCCGATGGTCGGCAACAATGTTTCGCACGCAAACAACAAGACCAAGCGCCGTTTCCTGCCGAACCTGCAGTCACGCCGCTTCTGGCTTGAAAGCGAAAACCGCTGGATTCGCCTGCGCCTGACGAATGCGGCGTTGCGCCTGATCGACAAGAAGGGCATCGACGTGGTGCTCGCCGACCTGCGCGCGCGCGGTCAGATCTAA
>JALRBB010000221.1 GCA_023257915.1 Quisquiliibacterium sp.
CTGCGGCGCGGGCCCGGGAAGTCGCCGCGCAGTGGAGCCCGTGGCGCGCTTACGCGGTCATGCATCTGTGGCGGGCCCAGGCTGGAGCGTCGAAGCGCAATCGCCCGGCACCGCCCGTCAAATAATTCAGGCCTTCGCGACCACCGGCAGTGCCACCGGTTCCGGCGACAGCAGCAGCCCGCTGCGCAAGCCCTTGAGCGTGGCCAGAGACAGTCCGATGATGACGATTGTGGTGATCGCCAGCAACGCAATTCCCAGCGTTCCGGCGGCACCGAGGATCGGAGCGCTGCGCAGCGTCAGCGCACTCAGCGCCGCGAGCGGAAACGAGACCGCCCAGGCCGGCATCGCGAACTCGCCCTTGAGCATCACCGGTAAACGCACGGCGCAGGCTGCCGCAGATAGGACTGCCAGGCCGAGTGCCGCCGGCAGCAAGGTTTCGGTCATGCCCAGCGAGATCGCCGACAGGCCTCCGACCGCCGGGGGGGCGATCGTGATGAACCAGGTTGGCATCAACCGGTCCGGCAAGGGTTGATGCGCCAGGCGCGCGAGCACCAGTGCAGTTAACACTGGCCAGAAGAACGCGCCGATGCCGAAGAAGACCCAGGCGATCGCGGTATGTCCGAGCGGCACGCCGGCCAGCGGCACCAGAATATTGCCGACCATCGGGATGTACAGGATCGGAGTGATCGAGGACCAGGCGACTCGCCCGCCGATCCAGCGCGCCACGATCCAGACGCTGACCGCAAACTGCAAGGCGAGTGCAACGAGCCACACCGGTTCGATCAGGTCGGGCGGCGCGCCATGCAGCAGCGCGGTGGTCGACAGAATCAGGATCGAAATCGGGAACGCGGCAACAAAGCCATGGCGCACTGGATGGGAGAAATCTTCACGCAAGGCGCGCGGATGTCGGCTGATGCGCGCGAGGCTGGCGAGCAGCACCAGCGTGAACACGATGGCTGCGACCAGCAGGCAGGCGAGCGAGATCTGGGTCGCCACGGGGCCGAGGCGCTCGCCGGCGCGATGCCAGGCCAAGGCTAGGCCCCCCCAGCCCATCGTCGGTGCAAACCATTGCGGCCCGAGGCTGGCCAGGGTCGGAGCAGGGGATATCGCTGTGCTCATTGGATCAGAGGGCTCGAAATTTAAAGGGCTTGCAAGAATATTGTTTGTCAGGCGGTCGGCATGCTGCCACCCAGAATCACCCAGATTCCGAGCAGCGCGAACAGCGCCGCCACCAACACGTGGATCGCACGAACCGGAAGCTTGTGGGCGATTCGCTCGCCGATGAATACCGCCGGCGCATTGGCCAGCATCATGCCGATTGTGGTGCCGGCCACGACAGCTACGATGTCATCGAAGCGCGCCGCCAGTGCGACGGTCGCGACCTGCGTCTTGTCGCCCATCTCGACGACAAAGAACGCGACCGTGGTGGCGACGAACACGCCCCAGCGCGGCGTAGGATCCGGTGCCTGGTCTTGCTCGAACTTGTCTGGAATCAGCGCCCAGCCCGCCATCGCCAGAAACGACGCCCCCAGCAACCAGCGCAGGGTCTGCGGCGATAGCGTGGCGACGATCATCGAACCCAGGGCGCCGGCGAGCGCATGATTGAGCAGTGTTGCCACCAAGATGCCGAGCACAATCGGCAAGGGCTTGCGGTATCGGGCCGCGAGCACGAAGGCCAACAATTGCGTCTTGTCGCCGATTTCGGCGAGCGCGACGATTCCGGTGGAAACCAGCCAGGCCTGCATCAAGGGTGTGTCGTAGCGCTGCCCGGCGCAAGGATCGCGGCGGGCGCGAAGCAGCTCGGGGTGGGGCGCGGTTGATCAGTCAGAAGAGGATGACAGTGTATCCGACCGCAGGTCAGGGGTCGGTGCGAGATGGCAGCGCGATTCGAACTTCGAAGGTTTCGAATTTGCGAGTTCCAATCAATTCATCAAACCCTGCGACTTGTTTGTTACAGATTTGCAACAATTACCTGCTTGATAAGCTAGAGGTTTATTTGATTAAATAGCGTCTCGCACGACACACAACAAGCTCGTCAGGTTTCGGCGATCGTCTATTCGTGCCGACCAGCCAAATAGTTTTAGGACTAAAGGTTTTGGCGTCCAAGGCGGGTCACTGTTGTTCAACGCGAGTCTTAATTCATTTAATTCTTACCCTCCAGGGTTTTTGGATATCCATATGAGCACATTACAAGACCTCATCGCCCAGCGCGAGGCTCTCGATAAACAGATTGCCGAGACTAAGAAAGCGGCGCGTAGCGATGCGATCAAGCGCTGCAAGGAATTGGCTGAGGCCTATGGTTTAAAGGCGGAAGATATTTTCAGCACAGTCCGCAAGGCACGCACCACTGGCAAGGTTCCGCCGAAATATCGCGACCCAGCGACCGGAAAGACCTGGACCGGTCGTGGCGTTGAGCCCGCCTGGATCAAGGGCAAGGATCGCCAGCGTTTCCTGATCGCCTGAGTTTTCTCCCTCTGGAACGCATTCCGCGGGGAGCATCAAGGTTCTCGCGGAGTTCCGTTTCTCCCGCGCCTGATCTGTCATCATCGCGCAATGGCTGATGACCCGATCATTCCCGGCGCGAGTCCGACTCCCGAACGCCTGACAATTTCAACGTCACGGCTCGATATTGAATATTTTCGCTGGGGAAACCCGGCGCACCGTCCGATCCTGCTGTTGCATGGCTGGCCGGACTGCGCGCTGACCTGGGGTTTTGTCGCCTCGGCGCTGGTCGCTGATGGCTGGTGTCCGATCGCGCCATCACTGCGCGGTTTTGGTGGCACCAAGTTTAAATCGTCGGATATTGCGCGCAGCGGTCAATTGTCAGCCTTGGCGCAGGACGCCATCGACTTTCTTGATGCCTTGAATATCCATGCTCCGCTTCCGGTCATCGGACATGATTGGGGCGCGCGAGCCACCTATATCCTGTCCTGCCTTTGGCCCGAGCGCGTGCGAGCCGGTATTGCACTGTCGGTTGGCTGGGGAACCAATCGGGCTGATCAACCCATATCGATCAGTCAGGCCAGCCGGTATTGGTATCACTGGTTCATGCATACCCGGCGGGGGCGTGAGATGGTTGCGACGCAGCGGCGGGCCTTGACTGAATTTCTTTGGCGCCAATGGTCTCCGCGCTGGCGTTTCGAAGCCGCCGAGTTCGAGGCGACCGCGGTGTTTTTTGACAATCCGGACTGGGCCGATGTGACGTTGCATTCGTATACCCATCGCTGGGCGGGTGCTCCGGGCGATCCGGCCTACGACGCGCTGGAGGCGCGGCTGGCCAGTCCAGAGCGAATTTCTGTGCCCACGCTGATGCTGCACGGCGACGACGACCAGGTCTCTGAGCCTGGCAGTTCGGAGAACCGGGACTCTCTTTTTTCCGGCCCTTATCAGCGGGAACTGATCGTCGGCAGCGGACACTTTCCGCAGCGCGAGCACCCGCAACAGGTGATCGCGCAGGTCAGGCGATTCCTGGCCACGCACGCCTAGAGCGACGGGCCGGGTCGCAGTGCAGTCTGGCAACGTCGAGCGACGCGGTACGCAGGGCCGCGTGCTGGCCTGGATGTGCGCGGTCATCTTCATCAACCAGCTCGGTTTCGGCGCGATCATTCCGGTCCTGCCCTTGTACGCAAGTTCGTTCGAGGTGTCGGTTTCGGCGATCGGCGCGACCATCGCGGTATTCGGCGGTGCGCGGATGCTGTCGGCGATGCCCTCGGGGCGTGTCTCGGACCATATCGGCAGGCGCCCCACCCTGGCTTTCGGTGGTCTGGTCGCGGTAGCCGGCAATCTGTGGTCCGGTTACTCGGACTCCTTCATCGAGTTCCTGCTCGCGCGCTTTGTGGCCGGCATCGGCTCGGGCATCGTGATCACGATCGGTGGCGTGATCCTGGCCGATATCAGCACGCCGGAGCGTCGTGGCCGGATGATGGCGCTCTACCAGGGCTCGTTTTTGTTTGCGGTCGGCGTCGGTCCGCTGCCGGGCGGCCTGCTCGCCGAGCATTTCAGCTTGTCCACACCCTTCATCGCCAATGCCTTCGCGTCGCTGGTCGTTGGTCTGATCGCCTGGTTCGCGGTGCCCGAGACCCGGACGATGTCCGCAGCCCACGACGAAGAGACGTCGCAGCGCCTGCAATTTGCCGCGCAGATTCGGCTGATGATGAGCAAGGTCGGTTTCATGCTGGTCTGCCTGATCGGATTCACCCATGCATTCGTGCGCACCGGCGGATTGTTCAATGTGGTTCCGCTGGTCGCCTCGACCCGCATGGCGCTCGGTGCCGGACAGATCGGCAGCGGCTTTGCGCTCGGAAGCCTGCTGGGTCTGCTCGCCACTTATCCGGCCGGGATGATTGCGGATCGCTATGGCCGCAAGCCGCTGATCGTTTGCGCCGCGATGATGACCGGAGTCTCGTTCCTCGGGTTCTGGCTGGCTGGCGACTACCTCGGGTTTCTGATTGCCTGCTCGGTCTGGGGCATTGCCGCGGCTGTGACCGGCGCTGCGCCGTCGGCCTACGCGGCCGACAACGCACCGATGGGCATGAACGCGGCAGCAATGAGTACTTATCGGGCGCTGACCGATGCGGGCTACGTGGTCGGACCGCTGGCGCTCGGCTTGATGGGGGATCTGGCCGGCGCCGGGCCGACGCTGGTGTTCTGTGCCGCAGCGATCTTCGTCATGGCGGTCGCATTCTGGCGCTACGCCCCGGAGAGCTATCGACGAGGCTAAAGTGCGTCGGCCAGCGGCTTAGTCGACCAGCGGCGGCGTCTCGCGCACCGGGCGTCCCGGCCGACCGGCGAACTGCGCCAGCGCAACACCCGCCAGCGTGATCGCGGCACCGGTCAGCTTGATGGTCGTGAATCGCTCGTCGCTCGTCAGCCAGGCGACCGCACCAGCGACCGGCGGCATCAGATACATCAGCGGTGCCGACCGGGCGACGCCGCGCACCGCGTTGACCCAACCCCAGACCAGCCAGCCGATGAAGGCCGACACCAGCGAGGCCCACAGCATCCCGAACCAGACCGACGCGGGCAGCATGCGCCAATCGACCTGTAGCGCGGCAGGCGTAGACAGCAGCACCAGTGGCGCGCTGCCCAGCAAGGTGGCCCAGGCCATCACCGGCAGCGAACCCAGGCGCACGATCAACGGCTTGGTCGCAACTGTGTAATACGCGAAGAAGCTGGACGCGACCAGCAGCACCAGGTCGCCGGCGCCGGCTGCCCAGCGGCCGGCAAAGATCTTGTCCGAGAGGAACACGACAACGCCGGCGCAGGACACCGCGACTCCGAGCACCTGGTCGCGGGTCAGTACCTCGATGCGCTGCCAGCGCAGGATCAGCAGCGTGAAGATCGGTCCGCAAGCCAGAATCAGCGAACTCGAAAACGCGGTCGACCAGTGGATGCCATAGGTCACCATGCCGACATGCACCGTGTGGCCGATCAGCCCAAGCCGGGCCAGCGCCCAGAAGTCGTCCCGGCTGATCCGGGGAAGGCGTCCGCCACCCAGCCCGAGAAGCAGCAGCAGCGCGCAGGTGGGCATCACCAGGTAGCGGGCAAACAGGAAGCCGCCAGGAGACATGGCGGTAAACACATACTTCTGGACGCTGAAGTTCGCGCCCCAGACGACGATCATCGCCAGTCCGGCGGCAAGTGCTTGTTTTTGCAGGGTCAGTTCGGCGTTTGTGGGCAAAGTCGAGGGTGCATTCATCGTCCAATGCTATCGCGCATCCGGATCGTCCATAATTCTGCGGCCGCATGCTGACTTGGACGCATGCACGGAACCAGTCATCGGCAAAACATGCCGACGGCGACCGATACGGAGAAACAACGATGGATTTCGGATTCAGCGCGGAGCAGGAAGCGATCCGCGACGCAATCGAGCGGGTGTGCGCCGACTTTGGTCTGGACTACTGGCGCAAGCTGGATCGTGACGGCGGCTTTCCAAGGGACTTCTTCAATGCGATTGCCAAGGCGGGCTGGCTGGGCATCGCCATGCCGACCGAATACGGCGGCGCAGGCCTTGGAATCACCGAGGCGGCGCTGATGATGCGTACCGTTGCCGAATCCGGCGCCGGCTTTTCCGGCGCATCGGCGATCCATATGAACATTTTTGGGTTGCACCCGGTGGTGATGTTCGGCACGCCCGAGCAGAAGCGCCGCTGGTTGGCGCCGCTGATCGCCGGCGAGCAGCAGGCCTGCTTTGCGGTGACCGAACCGGACGCCGGACTCGATACGCTCAAGCTCAAGACCTTCGCGCGCCGCGACGGCGATCGCTACATCGTCAACGGCCAGAAGATCTGGATCTCGACCGCGCAGGTGGCCAGCAAGATGCTGCTCCTTGCGCGCACCACGCCGCGCGAGGAAGTTGAAAAACCCACCCACGGGCTGTCGCTTTTTTATGTGGACTTCGATCGCACCCGGATTGAGGCGCGCGAGATCGACAAGATGGGGCGCAAGGCTGTGGACTCCAACCAGGTGTTCATCGATGGGCTCGAAGTGCCGGTTGCCGACCGGATCGGGGAGGAAGGCAAGGGCTTCGAGTACATCCTGCATGGCATGAATCCGGAGCGCATCCTGCTCGCCTCCGAGGCGGTGGGCCTGGGGCGTGCGGCGCTCAAGCTTGCGGCGCGCTATGCCGGCGAGCGGATTGTGTTCGGGCGTCCGATTGGCAAGAACCAGGGCATTCAGCATCCGCTCGCGCAGCGCTGGATCGAGCTGGAGGCGGCTGACCTGTTGACCTTTCGCGCAGCCTGGAAGTATGACCAGGGCCAGCCGGCCGGCGCCGAGGCGAACGCGGCCAAGTTCTTTGCGGCTGAAGCCGGCTTCAAGGCTTGCGAAACCGCGGTGTTGTCGCATGGCGGCATGGGCTATGCGAAGGAGTATCACGTCGAGCGGATGATGCGCGAGTCGATGATTGCGCGGATCGCGCCGGTCAGCCCGCAACTGGTGCTCAGCTTCATTGCCGAGAAGGTGCTCGGTCTGCCCAAGTCGTACTGAGCGCGTCGATGGCGATTATTTATCTGGTGCGGCATGCGCAGGCCTCGTTCGGTTCCGAGGACTACGACCGGCTATCCGATCTCGGCAGGCGCCAGTCGCGCTGGCTCGGCGAGTATTTCGCCAGCCGTGAGCTGCGCTTTGCGCGGGTGCTGACCGGCACCCTGGTGCGCCAGCGCGACACCGCGGCGCAACTGCTGGATGCCATGGGTTGTGCTGGTCAGCCGGTCCTTGAGCATTCGGGTTTGAACGAATACCCGGGTGACGAACTGTACGAAGCGTACTCGGGCAGGGATCGGGTCGAGCATCAGCGCGCGGATTTTCGTGGCTACTGGCGAACCTTCCGCGAGGCGATGCTGGCATGGTCGCAGGATCGACTGCAAGGCGTGCCGGAAACCTGGGCGCAGTTTGGTGCGCGGATCGACGCCGCGTTGGCGCTAGCGGTGCGGGACACTCAGCGCGACGACGCGGTGCTGGTGGTGAGCTCGGGCGGCGCGATCGGTCGCGCGGTGGCCGACATTGCCGAAAGTCCGGCGCAGGTGGCTATTGAACTGAATCTGCAGTTCCGCAACACCGGCTACTGCGAACTCATTGCCGGTGGTGGCAGGCTGCGCCTGCTCAGCTTCAACAATATTCCGCACCTGGATTCGCCGCAGCGGCGGGACGCGGTCACCTTCGCCTGAGTGGGGCGAAGCCGGCGCAAAGCTCCGGCTGTTGTGGTGCCCAGGCGCCCAGGCGCTCAGGCGTTAAAGCGCACCTCGCCGCAGTGCGTGCTGTCGTAGCCGCCCAGCAGTGCAGCTTGCCGCGCAAAGCGCCGGCTGCGCGTGAATGCGAGCAGCGTCTGCACCGGCGCTTCAAAGGCGCTGCGACGCCATAGCGCGAGTTCCACACTCTCCCAGGCAAGCGGCAGAAAGTGCAGGCCATATTGCGCGGCGGCTGCGCGAATCGCGAACCCTCCGTCAGCAAAGCCGTTGGCAACAGCCTGTGCAACATCGGTCTCGCTGCTCAGCAAGGGACCGGCCGGGCGCAATGCCGCCAGCGACAGACCGGCCTGCCTTGCGAGACGCGCGAGCAGCAACTGGCTTCCGGCACCCGGCTGGCGCATCGCGAAGCGCCGTTTTCCTCTGGCAAAGTCCGTCAGCCCATGGATGCGCAGCGGATTGCCCGGCGCAAGCAGCAAACCCTGTTCGCGTCGCGCCCAGTGCAAGGCCACCACAGGCAGGCTGGCCGCGCGGGCGCGCAGGACTTCGTCGTTGAAGCCATCGTCGTGCGCGTTCGGAATGTGGATCAGCGAGCCGCAGGCACTGCGGGCGATGAAACGGTCGATGCCTTCGGTGCTGCCCACAGTGGAAAGCGCCAGTGTGCAGCGGCTCTCGCGCACCGCCCACTCGAGCAGCGG
>JALRBB010000265.1 GCA_023257915.1 Quisquiliibacterium sp.
ATGAAGACCGCGCCTGCGCCCGCCCCCGCTCCCGCGCCGTCTGATCGTGGTGTGTTCACCATCGAGAAGATTGGCAAGGTAAAGACGCCCAAAGGTGAAAAGCTGCCACGCGATCTGATGCCCGGTGATCTGCCCCCGGTCAAGAAGGCAGCCTGAGCGTAACAGCGCCAGGTAACCCAGGGCCGTCGCGGCCCCCTCCTCCTCCTCGCCGCGATGTCCGGACCCGGTTCGAAAGAACCGGGTTTTTTTTCGACCGCAAGCCCCTGGGCTCACCCGAAGCACTTGCCCCGGTCGCGGCCCAGAGCAGCGACCGGTGGGCGATCGTCCCGCCGAATCAGGCCTGCACGGTCTCGCGCTTGACTTCGCGGGCCCCGGACAGGCGCTGGAGCAACTCGGCGCGCGCCTGGCTGGCAGCAAGCAGGTTGCGCTCCTTGACATGCCCGAAGCCACGAATCTGCTCGGGAACCGAGGCGATCTGCACCGCAAGCTCGCGCCGACCAGCATCCAACTGCGCGAGCAGCCCGGTGATGGTGCTCTCGTACTCCTCGATCAGCGCCCGTTCCGAGCGGCGCTCCGCAGTGCGCCCGAAGGGATCGAGCATCGTGCCGCGCAGGCCGCGCAGGCGGGCCAGCAGCGCGAATGCCCGCATCATCCACGGCCCGTATTCGCGCTTGACCAGTTCCCCACGGGCGTTGCGCTTGGCGAGCAAAGGCGGCGCCAGATGGAAGTGCAGCTTGTAGTCGCCATCGAACGTGTCGCGCACCCGTTGCAGGAAATCCCCGCTCGAATACAGGCGTGCGACTTCATACTCATCCTTGTAGGCCATCAGCTTGAAGAAATAGCGCGCAACCGCTTCGGTCAGCGGGAGCGGATGGGCCGGATCCGCAGCCGGCAAACGGCTCTCGGTCGCGCGAACCTGCTCAACCAGCTTCAGGTAACGACGCGCATACGCTTCATCCTGATAGGCGGTGAGCTGGTCGACCCGGCGGGCAATCATCTCGTCCAGCGACTCGGAGATCTTGCGCGAGACCGGTTGCGCCTTCGGAGGCGCGGCCAACTCCTGCACACGCTGCGGAGCAACTGCAGCGCGGCGCCCCCAGTTGAACGCGTTCAGGTTCTGCTCGACAGCAACCTCGTTGAGCTCAATGGCGCGCTCGATCGCGGCGACCGACAGTGGCACCAGGCCTTGCTGATAAGCAAAGCCGAGCATGAACATGTTGGTGGTGATTGCATCGCCCATCAGGCCAGTCGCCAGGCGGGTGGCGTCAACGAACCAGGCATTGTGCTCGCCGACCGCGTCGGCGATCGCGCCTTCCATGCCACCGAGCGGGAACTTCCAGTCGGCGTTGCGCGTGAAGTCCGCGGTCGGCGTGCTCGCGACATTGGCGACCACGCGGGTGCGCCCCGCGACCATCCGGGCCAGCGAATCCTTGCCCGCGGTGACCACGACGTCACAGCCGAGCACCGCATCGGCGCCAGCCACGCCAATGCGAGGCGCGTAGAGCTTTTCCGGCGTGTGCGCAAAGCGCAGGAAGCTCATCACGGCGCCGTTCTTTTGCGCGAGGCCCGCCATGTCGAGCGCGGTGACCCCTTTGCCTTCCAGGTGCGCCGCCATGCCGAGCACCTGTCCGATCGTCACGACGCCGGTACCGCCGATGCCGGTGATCAGCAGTGAGTAGGAGTCTTCGATCACCGGCGGATTCACATGCGGCACGCCGATGCCGGCTGTTTCGGCCGATACGTTAGCCGCCTTGCCGCGGCGCGGCTTGCCACCCTCGATGGTCACGAAGCTTGGGCAAAACCCGTTGATGCAGGAGAAATCCTTGTTACAGGCCGACTGGTTGATCGCACGCTTGCGACCGAACTCGGTCTCGACCGGCTCGATGGACACGCAGTTGGACTGCACGCCGCAGTCCCCGCAGCCTTCGCAGACCGCCTCGTTGATGAAGGCGCGCCGATCCGGGTCGGGGAATGCACCGCGCTTGCGGCGGCGACGCTTCTCGGCAGCGCAGGTCTGGTCATAAATGAGCACCGACACGCCGGCGTACTCGCGCAGCTCTCGCTGCACCTCATCGAGGTCGCGACGATGGCGCACCGGAACGTCGGCATCGAAATAGCCGGCCGGATATTTGTCCGGCTCGTCGGTGACGATGACGATCTTCTCGACGCCTTCGGCCCTGACCTGGCGCTGAATGTGCGCCGGCGTCACCTGCCCGTCGTGCTGCTGTCCACCGGTCATTGCGACCGCGTCGTTGAACAGGATCTTGTAGGTCATCTGGGTGCGCGTCGCGACCGCATGCCGAATCGCCAGCGAGCCAGAATGGTTGTAGGTGCCGTCGCCAAGATTCTGGAACACATGGGCGGTTTCGGTGAAGGGTGCCTGGCCGACCCAGGCCATGCCTTCGCCGCCCATCTGCGTGAACGTGACGGTGTTGCGGTCCATCCACTGCGCCATGTAGTGACAGCCGATGCCGGCCAGCGCGCGCGACCCCTCGGGGACCTTCGTGGAACTGTTGTGCGGGCAACCCGAACAGAAGTACGGAATCCGCTCGATGGTTTCGAACACCTTACCCGGCTTTTCCTTGGCGTCGAGCTGGGCGAGCCGCGCATCGATGCGCGACAGTGCCTGCGCGTCGATGACACCACGCTGTGCCTGGGCCTGCGCGTCGGGCGCCTGCGCAAGCTTGCGCAAGCGCTGCGCGATGATCCGCGCGCACATCGCCGGAGAGATCTCTCCCGCCTCGGGAACCAGCCGCGCGCCGGCCTCGTCCTGCTTGCCGAACACCAGCGGACGCTCGGCCAACGCGTACAGATGTTCCTTGAGCTGAGCCTCGATCAACGAGCGCTTTTCCTCGATGACCAGCAACTGCTCGCAGCCTTCGGCGAATTCACGAACGCCGTGTGGCTCCAGTGGCCAGGGCATGGCCACCTTCATGACCTTCAGGCCAATACGCCGTGCGGTGGCGTCGTCGATGCCCAGATCGGCCAGCGCCTGCATCACGTCGAGCCAGCTCTTGCCGGTGCTGATGATGCCCAGGCGCGCCGGTTCGCCGCCCGCGACCAGGTCGTCGCGGCCGAACACGTTCGCATCGAGCCGGTTGGCACGCGCATAGGCGATCGCGGCCGGCAGCTTGAAGTTGGCCAGGCGTTCTTCGAGCTTGAGGAACGGCTCCTCGGGCCAACGCAGGTTCAGCCCGCCCGGTGGCATCAGGACGTCCTGCGGCAGCACCGGCTGGACCCGGTTGGGCGACACATCGACGATGCCCGCCGCCTCGATGGTATCGGTCACCGCCTTGATACCGGCCCACAACCCCGAAAAACGCGACAGTGCGAAGCCATGCAGCCCCAGGTCAATGTAGTCCTGCACGGTGGCCGGCGCGAGCACCGGAATCGACACTGCCTTGAAGATGAAATCGACCTGCGCGGCCACTGTCGACGACTTCGCGCCATGGTCGTCGCCGCCAATCGCGAGCACGCCGCCATGCGCCGACGATCCGGCCTGGTTCGCATGCCGCAGCGCATCGCCGCAGCGATCCACGCCCGGTCCCTTGCCGTACCAGATCGAAAAAACGCCGTCGTACTTCGCCCCCGGAAAGCTGTTGACCTGCTGGGTGCCCCAGATTGCGGTGGCGGCCAGATCCTCGTTCAGACCCGGCACGAAGCGCACATGGTTCTCCTTCAACTGACGCCTGGCCTTCCACAGCGCCTGATCGAAGCCACCGACCGGCGAGCCGCGATAGCCACTGATGTAGCCGGCGGTGTTCAGCCCGGCCGCCATGTCTCGCTGGCGCTGCATCAGCGGCAGGCGCACCAGCGCCTGCGTACCGGTCACGTAGACCTTGCCTTCGGTCGCGTCGTATTTGTCGTCGAGCGAAACCGCGCGCAACGCGGCGTCCACGGGAAGATTCATGCTGCCTCCATCTGATTCATGCCGACTCAGGCGAGGCGCCCGCGACCGGCCAAGCTTGCCGGATCATGCTGCCATCCGGCGAATACACCTTATTGTCGCCGATCTGGCGTCAGATCGCCGGACCGGCCGGATCAGCCCGGCATCGCCGGCGCATTCACGCCGCCTGGCATCTGCTCGATCTGCCCGCCGAGCGCCCCGGCCCCCGCCTGCAGACTCTGCCAGGCCGGCTCGAGCAACGCGACCGGCCCCTTGACGCCCAATTCAATGTGCCGGCGCTGCCCTCCCTCGCCAACCGAGGGCAGGCTGAACACCCGTACGCCCGGATACTGCGCCTCGATCGCCTCCATCAGCGGGGTGGCGGCCGATTCAGGCACCTCGTATAACAGCAAGGAGCGCTCGCCCTGGGCTTCGCGCCCATGCAGATGCTGCAGGCGCTCATCGAGCAACCATTCGATCATTGGCCAGGCCATCACCGGAAAACCTGGCACGAAATAATGATTCTGAATCGCAAAGCCCGGAATCTTGTTGAACGGATTCGGGATGATCTCGCTGCCGACCGGAAACTCGCCCATCCTCAGACGCTGGCGGTTTTCCGGCGTGCTCATGTCGGTGGTGCCCTTACCCTCGGCCGCCATCTCGACGCAGCGCTGGGTGATCAGTTCGGCGGCTTGCGGATGCAAGGCCAGAACGACCCCGAGCGCCTGCGCGGCCGCCTGCCGCGTATGGTCGTCCGGCGTCGCGCCGATGCCGCCGCAACTGAATACCGTGTCACCGGACGCAAAACTCTCGCGCAAACATGCCACCAGGCGCTGGCGATCGTCGCCGACATAGCGCACCCAGGAGAGCTGCCTGCCGCGCGCGGCCAGCAGCTCAACGACCTTGGAAAAGTGCTTGTCCGAGCGTTTTCCCGAGAGTATTTCGTCGCCGACGATGATCAGTCCTAAGTCCATCCGATGCTCCGCTGCACAGGTTAAGGCGGCAGTGTATCGCTGCAGGCTGCACGAGCGAGCGGCAAGCGCCCGAAGAGTGAGGCCAAGGCCCGACGCGCAAAGACGTCGGTCAAGTAGCGACGCTCCGGCGCTCGACCCGGAGCAGTGCCAGCGAGTAATGCGCGAACGCAAGCGCTGACAGCACTGGCGTCACCAGGAACAGCGGGGGAATGTAGTTCAGCGCACTGACCAGCAGGCCCAGCAGCAAAAAGGATCGCCGGTGGCGCTGGATCAGCTCGCGACGCTCTTGCGTGTCTGCATGCTCGACGAGGCTGTCGAAACGCATCAGCCGTGCGGTCAGCCAGCCCCACCACAGCCAGGGAACGATCAGCCCGAGCGGCGGAATGAACCACAGCGGCAGCGTCGCCAGATAGCCGACGATGAACAGCAGCGTTGCGCTGAGCGCGTTCCAGATGCTCGCCGCGACCGACCAGCTGCCGCGCCGCGTCACATCCTGGTAGTGCCTGTTGCCCAGATGGCGCGTGACCATCGGCATCGCGAACACCGCAATGATCAGCATGGCGGTGGCTGCCATCAGCGGCAGCACCAGCATCAGTGCGGTCGAGGCAGTCATGAAGTCGCGCAGGCTCTTCAGACCGATCGTGGCGGCCATCGACCAGATCCAGCCGCTGATGCCCTCGGTGTCATAGACCGACTCGGCCAGCCAACTGGTCAACGGATCCCAGACCAGGAATCCCACAACGATCCAGAACAGGATCGCGACCACAAAGGGCACGACAAGCAGTGCCAGCATCTTCGGGTGCAGCTGACTGGCAAATGCGCGCAGCAAAGCGGCGATTGCACGATCCATCAGCGCGCTCCGGTCTGCCGTGAGGTGGCGATCCTGCGCAGTGCCAGCCATTGCTGCGCCCAGAACCCCCGCCCATAGTCACGGCCATCGAGCTGGTCGCGAATGCCAGTGGGAACGAAACCGGAGCGGAAATCGGCGGTGCGAAACAGCAGGTCCCAGACCGGGAACAACACTGCGAAATTGCACCCCCTGGCCGGCCCCTCGTGCCCGAAGCCGATCGCATGATGCAACCGGTGAAAACTCGGGCTGACCACCAGCCTCTCGGCAAGGCCACCCCAGCGCCAGCGCAGGTTCGCGTGCTGCACGCTTTGCAACACCCGTGAGGCAACCGTCAGCAGCACGAACTGCTCCGGTGCCACGCCGATCAGCACCGCCACCAGCGCCACCAGCGCGTCTCGGATCAGGTCATCGAGCAGATGATTGCGGTTATCGCTCCAGAAGGTCATCTGCCGCTGGCTGTGATGCACTGCATGCAATTCCCACCACCAGGCGATTCGGTGCTGCCCGCGATGTATCCAGTAGTCGGCCAGGTCGAGCAGCAACAGGTAGATCAGGAAGCTGATCAGCGGCAGATCAGTCACACCCGGCCAGAACTGGTCGACGTTGAGCCGCGAGAATCCCAGCAGTCGTAATTCACCTTCGAGCAAATCAACCAGTGGCGTCTGGGGCAACACCATGGTCACGACCGAGAGGAAACGTCAACTGTCCTGTCTGCTCAACAGCACGTAAGCTTGACAGCAAGCAATGCGTCACAAAGAAGGCGCATGAGGCAGGCGGCATGGCGAAT
>JALRBB010000401.1 GCA_023257915.1 Quisquiliibacterium sp.
AGCGCGGCGGCGCGTTCCTCCAGCGAGGTCGGGATGATCACGCCCTTGCCGGAGGACTGCTTGTCGAACAGCTGATAGGCCTCGGTGGCCTGGTCGAGCGTCCAGCGATGGGTGAATAACTTGTCCAGGCTGATGCCGCGGTCAGCGACATATTGGGCGCAAGCTGCCTGGCCGACCGTGGAGAAGGTCCACGAGCCGATCAGCGTGACCTGGCGGCGCAGCAGGTCGGGGCTGACGTCCAGCGTGACGTTATCGCCTTCGCCGACGAAGCAGGCCTTGCCCCAGGTGCGCACGCAGCGCACCGCCTGAGCCCGGGCCAGTGGCGACGACGAGGCATCCAGCGAGGCATGCGCGCCGCGACCATGGGTCAGGTCGCGGATCGCCTGCACCGGGTCTTGCACCTTGGTCGGATTGATCAGTTCATGGGCGCCGAACTCACGGGCCCGTGCCAGGCGCTCCTCGCTGACGTCCAGCGCGATCACGTGAGCGCCCATCTGGGCAGCGAGCAGGGTTGCCGACAGGCCGACCGGCCCTTGTCCAAAGATCGCGATCGTCTGGTCGCCGGTCAACGTGAGACGCTGCAGCGCGCCCCAGGCGGTGCCGGTGCCGCAGGAAATCGCCGCGCCAGCCTCAAAGGAGAGTTCATCAGGCAGCGGCACCAGCGTGCGCGCCGGGCACTTCATGTAGCGCGCATGCGCGCCATGACCGGTGGCACCGTAGACCTCGGCAACCCCCTCGACGCACAGCTGCATCCAGCCGGTATTGCAGTGCTCGCAAACGCCGCAGCCCCGGTAATGATGCTGCATCACGCGCTGCCCGATCTTGGCCTGGCGCGGCGACACGCCTTCGCCGATCGCGACGACCACGCCGCATGGCTCGTGCCCGCCAATCAGTGGACCGCTGACGCCGCCCAAGCCCAGCGAGGATGCGCCGCCGACCGCACGATAGAACTTCAGGTCGCTGCCGCACATGCCGGAGGCTTTGATTTCGAGCACCACCTCGCCCGGTCCGGGGGTCGGATCGGGGAACTCCATGATCTCGAGTTCTCGGTTGCCCTTAAATACGATGCCTCTCATCTGTGCTCTCCCTGGGATGGTTGCTGTGGATTGCTATCGATAGAACGAAATTCTGCCCTTCAGGATGCCATTGCCAGAATGGTGTGGGCTCGGCCAGAGCGCAGCGGATTCCGAAGCGCGGGAGCGTTACAGCGCTTCGTCGAAGATCGCCACCGCACGAGTCCAGCCGGCCGAGGCGCCGCGGATCTTGTGTGGAAAGCAAGAGATCGTAAAACCGGACGGCGGCAGCGACTCGAGGTTGTGCAGTTTTTCAAGGTGGCAGTAGCCGATGTCCCGGCCGGCCTTGTGGCCCTCCCAGATCAGCGAGGCATCCTTCGATTCGCCGTACTTTTTGGCGGTGTGCACGAAGGGTGCATCCCAGCTCCAGGCATCGGTGCCGGTCAGGCGCACGCCGCGCTCAAGCAGGTACATCGTGGCTTCGTAGCCCATGCCGCAGCCGGCTGACACATAGTCCGAACTGCCGTAGCGCGATCCGGCCCGGGTGTTGATTACCACGATCTCCAGCGGTGACAGCGTGTGGCCGATACGCTGCAATTCGGCCTCGACGTCATGGGCGGTGACCACGTAGCCATCGGCGAAGTGACGAAAATCGAGCTTCACACCAGGCTGAAAGCACCACTCGAGTGGCACCTGGTCGATGGCGATCGCGGGCTTCTTGCTGCCCAGCGCCTTGTCCATTGTCGAGTGAAAGTGATACGGCGCATCCAGGTGGGTGCCGTTATGCGTGGACAGACTGACGAATTCAACCGCCCAGCCCTCGCCATCGGGAAGGTCTTCCTTTTTCAGGCCGGGAAAGAAGGGCTCGATCTGCGCGAAGGTGTTTTCGTGCGTGAAGTACTGGATCTTTGGTGCGAAGGACGGCGGATCGCTGAGCACGTCGTTTTCGAGAAAGATCGACAGGTCGACGAATCGGCGGGGCATCGGAGTCTCCGAAAAACAGGACCGGGGTGGCACGCGGCAACGCAAGACGCGTCAGTGAGCGCCAAGGCATTGCCAACGGTGATGCATGCCACGTTGTCTGGCAAGACGCTTTGGTGCAGCATTGCTGATCGCGCGATCAGGAATCTTAGCGGCTTCGGCTTCGTATCGGGCAAATGCCGCCTGGCGATTCCATCCGCCCGAGAGGGCTGCAGGTCCTCGACCATGAATCCGACAATCACGAGGCTCGAGCATGTCATCCACGAAATCCCAGGCCGCAGGTCCCGCACTGCTCAGCGACCGCCTGCCTTACGTTGCCGCACCGGACCGGCCGGTTCTGCAAGGACCCTACGGCAACCGGTTGTTGGTGTGGATCATCGTCAACGTCGAGCACTGGACGATCGAGAGGGCGATGCCGCGCACCGTGCTGTCTCCGCCGATGGGCCAGCCGCTGCTGCCGGACCTGCCGAACTGGTCCTGGCATGAGTACGGCATGCGTGCTGGTTTCTGGCGGCTTTATGACGCCCTGCAATCGCGCGGCATCGTGCCGACGATGGCGGTCAACGGCATCGTCTGCGAGAGCTATCCCAGGGTTGCGCGCGCGGCGCTTGACGCCGGCTGG
>JALRBB010000555.1 GCA_023257915.1 Quisquiliibacterium sp.
GACTCGAGCACTGAGTGCGCTGCCGCGAACGCGCGAGCCGCCGGTACAATCGAGTCCGTGAAACCAATCGCCAACGACACCTTTCTGCGCGCTTTGCTGCGTCAGCCCACCGATCACACCCCTGTCTGGCTGATGCGCCAGGCCGGGCGCTACCTGCCCGAGTACAACGCGACCCGGGCGCGGGCGGGCAACTTCCTGACTTTGTGCAAGACCCCGGAGCTTGCCTGCGAGGTCACACTGCAGCCTCTGGCGCGATTTCCGCTGGACGCCGCGATTCTGTTTTCGGACATCCTGACAATTCCCGACGCGATGGGGCTGGGCCTGTATTTCGCCGAAGGCGAGGGGCCGCGTTTCGAGCGCCCAGTCCGTGACGAAGCGGCGGTTGCCCAGCTCGCGGTGCCAGATCCGAACCAGGATCTGCGCTATGTCATGGATGCGGTGTCCACGATCCGGGGCGCGCTCGGCGGTCGGGTGCCGCTGATCGGATTCTCCGGCAGCCCCTGGACACTGGCTTGCTACATGGTCGAGGGCGGTGGCAGCGACGATTTCCGGCGCATCAAGACCATGCTCTATTCCCGTCCGGACCTGTTGCACCGGATCCTGGAGGTCAATGCCAAGGCGGTCGCCGCCTACCTGAACGCCCAGATCGATGCTGGTGCCCAGGCCGTGATGATCTTCGACTCCTGGGGGGGAGCGCTTGCCGATGGAGCATTCCAGCGCTTTTCGCTGGCCTACATCCGCCAAGTGCTCGCCGAGCTCAAGCCCGAACGCACCGAAACCGATGCGTCCGGCAGCACAACGGTTCGCGTCCCGAGCATCGTGTTTACGAAGGGTGGTGGCCTGTGGCTTGAGGAGATCGCCGCCAGCGGCTGCGATGCGGTCGGCGTCGACTGGACCGTCAATCTCGGCCAGGCCCGGGCTAGGATCGGGTCCCGTTGCGCGGTGCAGGGCAATCTCGATCCCATGGCCCTGTTCGCTACCCCGTCCCAGGTGCGGGCCGAGGCGCTCAAGGTGCTGGAGAGTTTCGGGGTGCCGCAACCGGGCGCTGGGCATGTCTTCAATCTTGGCCACGGCATCTCGCAGTTCACCCCGCCGGACAATGTCGCGGCACTGGTCGAAGCGGTACACGACTACAGCAAGGAAATGCGTCGTCGCGGCGCGAGCGCGTCCTCACTTTAACCAGGATCCAGGCCTGGCGCGGGTCTCAAAGTTGTTGAAAAAGTCGCAAATCTGGCTCGGAACCCCTTGACTTATGCACATGAATCGGTAATGCGGCAGTGCACATCGTGATTGTCAGCAATCTGATAGGGTCTTTCGTAACCCATTGATTTATTGGAAGATTTTTTTGACGAAAAAGCAGGCAACCGACCGGAAAGCGAGATCTGGCGCGGATTTTCAGCCGATTGATGAAGCTTGCCCACAGATTTATCCACAGCTTCTGTGCATGTCTTCGAAAACGCTTGAAATTGTTACGATTTAATCACCAAACTTAAAGTGATTTCTAGCAATGAGGTCGGCTCGCCGGCGCAGATCGTGCGGGTCGCGCTGGATATACCGGCCTCCGAAGGCTTCGATTACACGGTTCCGCCGAGCTACCGAGACGACCTGGCGATTGGCAGTTGGGTGCTGGTCCCCTGGGGCAAAGCGCGCCGGATCGGGTTGGTGATTGCACTGCTGGATCAGACCGAGGTTCCGCCGGAAAAGCTGCGGGCGCTACTCGGTCCGCTCCAAGGCGCTCCGGCGCCAGACCGGCACTGGTTCGAGTTGCTCCGGTTTGCCGCTACCTACTACCACCGACCCTTCGGGGAGGTGGCGCTGCCCGCTATTCCAAAGCTGTTGCGCACGCCCCCGGCGGCGCGATCGCGAGGGTCGGCATTTGAGCGCGCGCGGGCTCGCCTGCCGCAGGCGGTCGCACCCGGGGAATTGCCTGCCGATCCGCTCCCGTTGACCAGTGGGCAGCAGACAGCGATCGACGCCTTGCAAGCCGCCCGCGGGTTTTCGGTGCAGTTGCTGCATGGCGTGACCGGCAGCGGAAAGACCGAGGTCTATCTGCAATGGCTGGCGTCGATTCTGGCTGCCGAGGCAAAGGCGCAGGTCTTGCTGCTGGTGCCCGAGATCGCGCTGACGCCGCAGCTGATTCGTCAGCTGCAGGGGCGGTTTCGCGCAGAGGCGGTTGCAGTGCTGCACAGCGAGCTGCCCGATGGCGAACGTGCCGCCCATTGGCTCGCAGCGGCTGAAGGGCGTGTCCGGGTTGTCGTCGGCACCCGCCTTGCCGTGCTGACGCCGATGCCCGGGTTGGCGGCAATCGTCGTCGACGAAGAGCATGATCCGTCGTACAAGCAGCATGAAGGCGTGCGCTATTCGGCCCGGGATCTGGCGGTGGTGCTGGCGCAGCAGCGCAAGATTCCGGTCCTGCTCGGCTCGGCCACCCCCTCGCTGGAGTCCTGGCTGGCCGCCCGCCGCGGGCGCTACCGGTTGCTGCCGATGCCCGAGCGCGTCGGAGGTGGCCAGCTGCCGCAGCTGCAACTGGTCGAACCGCGTGCACGCCAGCAGCGTCATGGCCTGCTCGGCGAGACGGTGGAGGCAATCGGGCAGGCCTTGGCCGCAGGCCGGCAGGCCTTGGTCTTTCTGAATCGTCGGGGATATGCGCCTGTCCTGGGCTGCGATGCCTGCGGCTGGCTCAGTCGATGCGAGTCTTGCACCGCATTCCGGGTGCTGCATCGCCAGGCGCAGGCGGCCGGCGGCGGCCGGCCAGCGCGCTTCCGGCTGGTCTGTCATCACTGCGGTGCTGACGGGCCGGTGCCCCGGCTCTGCCCCGAGTGCGGCAACCTCGATCTGAGTCCGGTCGGGCGCGGCACGCAGCGTCTCGAGGAGGGGCTGGCAGAGATCTTTCCACAGGCGCGTATCGCCCGGGTCGATCGCGATGTGGCCCGTCGTCGCAACGCGGCCAGGGATGCCATCGACGCTGCCCACGCCGGCGACATCGACATCCTGGTCGGCACCCAGATGCTCGCCAAGGGACATGATTTCCGCCGCCTCAGTGTGGTCGCGGTGCTGGATGTCGACGCGGCACTGTATTCGTCCGATTTCCGGGCGCCCGAGCGGCTGTTCGCACTGATGATGCAGGTCGCCGGGCGGGCGGGGCGCAGCGCGGCCGGGGCACGGGTGGTGATCCAGACCCGCTTCCCATCACATCCCTTGTTCACCGCGCTGGCTCGGCAAGACTACGATGGGTTCGCCGATGAACTACTCACCGAGCGACGGCAGGCCGCGCTGCCGCCCTTCGTCTTTCTCGCCTTGCTGCGTGCCGAGGCGCCGAGTCTGCAGGCGGCCACCGATTTTCTCGACACCGCTGCGCAGATCGGACGCGAACTGCTGGGTCGCACGATGGCTGAGCCGGACGGATCCGCTTCCACGCCGCCTGAGCCCGTGCGCCTGCGCCGTCCCAGCGAAGTCGCCAGTCCTTCGGTGAGGGTCTACGATCCGGTGCCCATGCCGATGATGCGCCTGGCCGGCAAGGAACGCGCGCAACTGCTGCTCGAGTGCGAATCCCGGACCGTGCTGCACGCATTTTTGCGCGACTGGCTGGCCGAGTTGCAGGCGGTTCGCACGCCGGTGCGCTGGTTGCTGGAAGTCGACCCGCAGGAGATTTGACCCGCGTCGGCTAGAATCGCCCCCCCGATGCC
This sequence comes from Quisquiliibacterium sp., assembly GCA_023257915.1. Lineage (GTDB taxonomy): Bacteria > Pseudomonadota > Gammaproteobacteria > Burkholderiales > Burkholderiaceae_E > Quisquiliibacterium. The sequence continues at coordinate 3,687 of JALRBB010000555.1, forward strand.
TGCAGCCAGCCCACCCAGCCTGAATCCCGCCCAGCGCGAGGCGATCCGCTATCTCGACGGCCCATGCCTGGTGATCGCTGGCGCCGGAAGCGGCAAGACCCGCGTGATCACGCACAAGATCGCGCACCTGATCGATGCCGGCTTCAAGTCATCGGCAATCGCGGCGATCACGTTCACGAACAAGGCGGCCCGCGAGATGGCCGAGCGCCTCGGCCAGCTGGTGCGCTTGCCCGACCAGGAAAGACCGCTGGTCAGCACCTTCCATTCGCTGGGCGTGCAGATGCTGCGCCGCGACTGCAAGCGGCTCGGCCTGAAAGCCAGCTTTTCGATCCTGGACTCCGACGACGCGCTGGCGATCATCCAGCAGGCGCTTGCCACCACCGATCGCAAGTTGTTGCGCGCGGCGCAGTCGCGGATCTCGCTGTGGAAAAATGCGCTCATCGAGCCGGACGATGCGGCCGCGGGCGCCGCTGATGAAGCCGAGCACCAGACGGCACGTGCCTATCGGGAATATGCGGCGACCTTGGCCGCCTACCAGGCGGTGGACTTCGACGACCTGATCCGCCTGCCGGTGCGGCTGCTGCGCGAGCATGCGGATGCGGCACAGGCCTGGCGCGAGAAGCTGCGCTACCTGCTGGTCGATGAGTATCAGGACACCAATGCCTGCCAGTACGAGCTCCTGAAGCTGCTGACCGGTCCCCGGGCCGCATTCACCGCCGTTGGCGACGATGACCAGTCGATCTACGGCTGGCGCGGCGCAACGCTGGAGAATCTTGGGAGGCTCGCACAGGATTTTCCGTCGCTCAAGGTGATCAAGCTGGAGCAAAACTATCGCTCCAGCGTCACGATTCTCAAGGCGGCCAATCAGTTGATCGCCAACAATCCGAAGCTGCATGAAAAGCAGCTGTGGTCCGAACTCGGACTCGGCGATCCGATCTCGGTGCTGGCCTGCGACAGCGATGAACAGGAAGCCGAGTCGATCGTGATGCGGCTGCAGGCGCACAAGTTTGAGCGCCGTACCCGGTTTTCCGACTACGCGATCTTGTACCGTGGCAATCACCAGGCGCGGATCTTCGAGCAGGCATTGCGCAAGGAAAAGATTCCGTATGTGCTGTCGGGTGGTCAGTCGTTTTTCGACCGCGCCGAGATTCGTGACCTGATGGCCTACCTGCGGCTGCTGGCCAACGACGACGACGATCCGGCCTTCATTCGCGCGATCACGACGCCCAAGCGCGGCGTCGGCACCGCGACGCTGACCGCGCTTGGCGAGTACTCGGGTGGTCGCCATCTGTCGATGTTTGCGGCGATGTTTGAGGCCGGCCTGGAAACCAGGCTGGCGGCGCGACAGCTTGAACCGCTGCGTCAGTTCGGTGAGTTCATCAACCGGATCGGCTGGCGCGCGCAACGCGAACCGGCCGCACAGGTGCTCGATGAACTGGTGCAGGCGATCGGGTATCGCGCGCATCTGTTCGAGACCCTGGACGACAAGCAGGCCGCATCACGCTGGCAGAACGTCAGCGACTTTCTCGACTGGTTGCGCAAGCGGGCCGCAGAAGATGGGTCGACCTTGCTGCAGCTTGCGCAAAACGTCGCGATTTTGTCGCAGCTGGACCGCTCCGACGCGGATGTCGACGCGGTGCGGCTCACGACGATCCATGCGTCCAAGGGACTGGAATATCCGCATGTGTACATCGCCGGCTGCGAAGAGGGATTGCTGCCGCATCATGGTGGTGCCGGTGTCGACGACGACGGCGAGATCGTCGATTCGGATCTGCAGCAGGCACGCATCGAGGAGGAGCGACGCCTGATGTACGTCGCGGTCACGCGCGCGCAGCGCAGCCTGACGCTGAGCTGGTGCAAGGAAAGGCGCCAGGCGCGCGAGGCGCGCAGCCAGCGCCCCTCGCGCTTCATCGCGGAGATGCAACTGGAGGCTGCGCCCTCGTCGGCGCGCACCGTCACGCAGCAGGCAGCACGTCAGCAGCTCGGCCGGCTGCGTGACCTGCTCGGTGGGGCAGGGCGGGGCGGGTCCTGATTGCCAGCCGTCTGGCGGATGCCCTCGCGCGCCGCCGATTGCATCGAAACGCCGGTCAAGGCACTCTGACAGAGTGCATCGCAGCGCCGCCTGCATGTATTGGTCGCGTCGGTCGCGCCGAAATGACCGCCGGTCGGCCCGCACGCGCGCTGACCAGTGCGTTGCGGCAATCTGTCAGTGGGGGTAGTCCGGTTCATGCTCAAACAATGCCAAACCAGTCGGGGCTTCACGCTGCTCGAGTTGATGATCGTGGTCGCGGTCGCCGGCATCCTGTTCGCGGTCGCGATGCCCGCGTACCAGGACTTCGTGCGCAAGGGGCGTCGCGCCGAGGCGCGCGAGGCGCTGCTGCGCATCATGCAGGCGCAGGAGCGCTGGCGCTCGAACAACGTTAGTTATTCGGCAAATCTGGTGACGGATCTGAGGCAGACCGCCACCAGTGCAGATGGCAACTATGCGCTGTCGATCAGCGGGGTCAGCGGCACCGGCTACACCGCCACGGCTACCGCGCAGGCCAAGCAGGCCGGTGACTCCAGTTGCGCGAGCATCACGGTGACGGTCGCCGGGACCAGCACCACCTATGGCCCGACCAACATCTGCTGGGGGCGGTGATGTCGGCGCGGATCCTTGCCCTGGGGCGCAGCGACCGGCATGGGTGTGCCCTCGAGCGGGGCAGTCGATCCAGCCAGCCGGGGCGTGCACCCGGATACCGTCAGCATGGGCTTACGCTAATCGAAGTCATGATTGCCCTGGGCATCCTCGGCGTGATCGCGGCGCTTGCCTTGCCCTCGTTCGAGGCGTTTCGAGACCGCGAGCGCGTCAAGGGGGTCGCGAACAATCTGGTTGCCGACATGCAGTTCGCGCGCTCCGAGGCGGTGCAGCGCAGCCGCCGGGTCACGGTCAGCTTCACCACCGGGATTCACTGGTGTTATGGCATCCACCTGGTCGAGGACGGTGGCTCCGCCGAGTGCAATTGCACGCCGAATGCGAATTCGAGTAACAGCTGCAGCATCAAGGTGGTGCGCGGATCCGATGTTCCCGGTGTACTGATGTCCAGCGCAAGTTTTGGCGCTGGAGACGCCTGGTATGCAATCGATCCGCGTCGCGGCCAGATTCTCGATTCCACCGGTGCTGCGGCCCAGGGTGTGGTGCGGCTCACTGGCAGCAGTGGTGTGCAACTCGAGGCCGAGCTGAACGCGGTCGGACGTGTGCGCCTGTGTTCGCCGGACGGCAAGACCGGAGGTTTCCCGGCATGTTCCTGAGACCGGGCCCCAGCAGTCAGTCCCGGCGTCCGCGCGAATGGATGCGCAATCGCGCGCGACCAGCCCAGCAAGGCTTGACGATCATCGAGCTGATGATCGGCATGGCGCTGGGTCTGTTCCTGATCGCTGGTACGCTCACGCTGTTTGCCGGTCATGTCACCAGCAACAATGCGTTGATGCGCACCACGCGGCTCAACAACGAGCTGCGCGGCACGCTCGACATGATCATCCGCGACTTGCGCCGGGCTTCTTACTGGGGCAGTGCGCAGACCGGGGCCTGGTTCCCTGGCACGCCCGGTGTGCAGGTCAATCCCTTTTTGCAATTGGACGTGAGCTCCGATTCGATCACCTATCGCTATGACGTCGATGGCGACGGCGTGCTCGATGCTGACGAAAGTTTTCGCATCCGGCACAACACGGCCGAGGGCGCGATCGAGATGCTGCAGCTGGACACTGGCGGGTCCGTCACCAGCACGGTGCCGGTGTCCGACGCTGACCTCACCGACATTACCGCGCTCGCGTTCACGCTCACCGACCGCACCGTAAGCACCACCTGCCTAAAGAGTGGTCCCGGCCCGGTCGCACCGACCCCGCCGGTGCTGCATGTGCGCGAGATTTTCGTCACGATCACCGGCAGCTTGCGCAGCGATGCCACGGTGAGCAGGACCCTGTCCGATTCGGTTCGCGTTCGAAATGACCGGGTCGAAGGCTCTTGCCCGACCTGAGGACTCCCGGATGCGCACAGGAACCCTTTCCAGACAGACCGGCGCCGCAACGCTGATGGTGACTCTGATCGTGCTGATGGTGATGACGATGATCACCTTCTTTGCGAACCGCAACATCCTGTTCGAGACCAAGACCGCGGCCAATCAGTACCGCTCGGTCAAGGCGATCGAGGCTGCGCAGGCGGGCGTGGAGTGGGCGATCGCCAAGTTCAACGACATGCACAAGATCACGGCAAGCTGTGGCCTGTCGAGTCTCACCAGCGACCGGACGATGCGCGACAAGTACCTCGACCCCGACAGGGACGGGAAGTATTCGCCGACCGACCCGCCGGTGTCGGGCCTTCCGACCTGTCCGCAGCCGGCTGAGCCACCGTATGGCAATGCTGCCTACGAAGGCGCGCGGTATGTGCGAGACGGGCCGGCCTGCACGCTGATCAGTGGGGTGTGGCAGTGCAGTTGCCCAGCTGCGGGCGCGCTGCCGACGCTGCCACCGTGTTCCGACCCGAAGGGTTGTCCGACCTTTCGGCTGCGTTTTCAGAATGTCGTCAATTGCGCGCTCGCAACACCCGCGGTACAGGATCCGGGGCTGGTGCGCATTACGTCGATCGGCTGCAACGATTCGCAAAAACCCTGCGTGCCGGCAGCCGGTGGGTCGGCCGATGGCATGGCAACCGTGACCCAGCTGGTCAAGCTGCTCAATGGTCTGGCCACGGTACCGGCCGCCGCCCTGACCGCCAAGGGCAATGTCAATTTCGGCTCGAACGCGATCACCGCGACCAATGTCGATCCCGGCACCAATGGCATCACGATCAACGCTGGTGGCAACATTACCGGGTTCATCGATCCGAAGACCGTGCAGTCGCTGCCAGGCACCCCGCCGACTGCGAGCCTGGTCGGCAACGACGCGTCGCTGGCCACGCTGACCGATGACCAGATGTTCGCGTCGTTCTTCGGCATGTCCAAAGACGCGTTCAAGGCGGCGTCGGCCACAACGGTCGTGAACTGCAGTGGCGTTTGTAACGCGGAGGTTCTGTCTGCGATCGATAGCGGTGCGCGCCAGATTTGGGTCGACGGGAACCTGTCGCTGAACTCAAACGCGGTGTTTGGCTCTGCGTCCAATCCGATCATGCTGGTGGTCAACGGGAACGCCGAAGTTCGGGGCACGATGACGATCTACGGTGTGCTTTACTGCCAAGACGGGACCTGGGACAACACCGGTGGCGGCGATGCGCAGATCATCGGCGCGGCGATCGCTGAGGGTAACTTCACGGCAACCGGCACACCGAACCCCACTTATGATCCGAACGTGCTCGCGAACTTGCGTGGCACATCTGGCCAGTTCGCGAAGTTGCCCGGAGGCTGGCGTGACTTCTGAGCGCCGTGGCGCGCGCCTGGCCAGGCATCTCTCGATCGCCGGCTTCTCGCTGCTCGAGGCGATGATCGCGATGGCGATCGGCGGTTTCGGTCTGATGGCGGTCGCGCGCTTACAGCTGGGTCTGCAGGCCGAATCGGATCTTGCCAAGCAGCTCGGCGAGGCGACCTTCATTGGCCAGCGCCGACTCGAGGAGTTGCGCGCGTTCGAGCGGATCCCGGTGGCCGATGCGGCGCAACTCGCGGCGGGCAGCTGGGGCTACGGCAACATCGCAAGCGGCTCACAGACGGTGGTCGGCGCGAATGCCAGCTACACGCTCGACTGGTCGATCGCCCAGCCGTCGACAACCACGGCCTACAAGACAGCGAGCCTAACGGTGCAATGGACTGACCGCCAGGGGCGGTCCCAGCAGGCCGGATTTTCGTCGATGATTGCGGCCGCCGATCCGTCGGCGGCGCTCAGGCTCGGGATTGCTCCGTCGGGCACGCCGGTGCGCAAACCGAAAGATCGCGATCTGAACGTGCCAGTTCCCGCCAGAGATCTTGGCGATGGCACCAGCGCATTTACGCCGCCCGGTGCTGCGTCGACAACGCAACTGGTGTTCAGCAACAGCACCGGATTGTTGACCAAGAAATGCAATGGCGACCCCAATACGCCGAGCAGCTGGACTTGCTCGAACATCAATGCTTATCTGGTCACCGGCTACATCGGCTTCGAGACAGGCGGCGGAGCGCCAGTTGCGACGCCGACTTCGGCGATTGATCTGAGCTTTGTGCTCAGCGAGGGGGCGGTCGATACCTGTTATGACGACAGTGCCGCTGCCACGAAGATCTACACAGGGTTTATCACCTATACCTGCGTGATTGTCGGGCTGGATCACGACGCGAATCCGGCAACCCGCTCGCGCTGGTCCGGGCGCTCCGACCTGGTTGGCGCGAATGTCGGTCTTGCCGGCGGCGACAAGGTCTGCCGCTACAGCGCCGATTACAACGGCAATGGCGTGATCGACAGCGCCGAGCATCCGGCCAGTTACTCCCAGGTGACCGACAGTCTGGAAAACCAGAACTTCCTGATCATCAAGTCTAGCGCAAGCTGCCCGACCGGTGTGAGCACCGCGGCGACGGTCCAGCATCAGCCATGAGCGCGCGCCGGGCTCGCACCCAGGCGTTTCGGAATTCCGGTCTGCGGCGGATTGCGGCTTTCCGATCGCCAAGCGAAGGCGGCACAATGCGCAGGACTGTGCAGGAGAGCCGATGACGATTGATGCACTGCCCCCGGAACAGAACATCCCGGCTGTCTGGTACGGCCCGGCAATGATGGCAAGCGATGCATGGCTGGTGCGTGTCGACGACCACGAAGTTGCCGAGGTCGAGGCCGCGGTGGCCGCTTGTCTCGCACGTAAACCATTGCGCCCGCCGACTGCCGCGTCCGACTTTCCGCTGCCGCGCTTTTCCAGCAAGCTCGCCGCTCTGGGCAATGAACTGCTCGAGGGTCGCGGCTTTGCGCTGCTGCGCGGGCTGCCGGTTGAGCGCTGGACGCAGGAGCAGGCTGCATATGCGTTTGTCGGCATCGGTGCGCATCTGGGCTCGGCTCGCTCGCAAAACGCGAAAGGCCACCTGCTCGGCCATGTGCGTGACGTCGGCCTGTCCAGCAACGACCCGAACGTGCGCATCTACCAGACCAGCGAGCGCCAGACCTTCCACACCGATTCCTGCGACGTGGTCGCGCTGCTGTGCCTGCGCCGCTCGCGCTCTGGCGGCGAATCTTTGCTGGTCAGCTCCACAACGATCTATAACGAGATGCGCCGCCGCCGGCCAGACCTGGCCCGACTGCTGTTCGATCCAATCGCCACCGACCGGCGCGGCGAAGTGCCTGACGGGCAAAAACCCTTTTTCGAGATTCCGGTGTTCAGCTGGCATCAGGGTCGCCTGACCACCATTTATCACCGACCCTATATCGACAGCGCCCAGCGCTTCACCGATGCGCCACGGCTGACTGCTGCGCACATCGAGGCGCTGGACCTGTTTGACGCATTGGCGGAAGACCCCGCGCTGCATATGCAGATGTCCTTCCTGCCTGGCGACATGCAGTTCGTGCACAACCATGTGCTGCTGCACGACCGCAACGGCTTCATCGACTGGCCCGAACCCGAACGGCGCCGGCACCTGCTGCGCCTGTGGCTGGCATGTCCGGGTGCGCGTGCGTTGCCCGAGGTGTTCGCGCAGCGCTACGGCAGCGTGACGATCGGCGATCGCGGCGGCATCGTGCTGCGCGACACCGTGCCCTGCGTGCCGGTTGACGCCTGAGCGTCGGCATCGCATTCCGGATTTCATCACGCGCATCGGCACGGCGGTTTTTGGCGTCTTGCCGGCTGCGCTGGCTTGATGCAGACTGCGATCACCAAAGGACAAACCTGCCGCGAAGGCCGCGCGTTCGTGATTCATCGCAGTGCAGGCAACAGGAGACTGATGATGAGCGTTTCGATTCGATCTGCATTTGCGATGTCTGTTGGCGCAGCGATTTGCGCGCTGGCCTTCCAGGGCCCTGTCCAGGCGGAACCCGTCAAGCTGCGCTATGCGTCGAGTGCGCCTCCCAAAACCGTTTGGGCGATGCAGACCGAGCGCCTGGCCAAGGACATCAACGAGCTCAGCAAGGGGGCCTTGCAGGTAGATGCGTTCATCAACTCGCAGCTTGGCAGCGAGCAGGACACCATCGCGCAGATCGCCCGTGGCCGTATCGATATGGGTGGCTATTCGGTCACCGCGGGCGCTTTGATCGTGCCGGAGCTCGCCTTGCTGAACCTGCCCTTCCTGTTCGAGAGCAAGGAAGTGCAGGACTGCGTGTTTGACAAGCACCTGTTCAATCCGATCCAGGGTATGTTTGCCAAGAAGGGCTTGCAGTTCCTTGGCTATGCGCACGTTGGCGAAACCAACATCATCGGTACCAAGCCCTACCCGACGCCGGATCAGCTCAAGGGCGTCAAGGCCCGTGCGCAGCCGACCAAGCTCGGGCCCTATCTGTGGACGGCATTCGGCGCCAACCCGAATCCGCTGCCGGTGACCGAATGGGCGGCTGCGCATCAGTCTGGCCTGGTCGATGTGGCCGACGCGCCGATGACCTTCTACGTGTTCGCGGGCCTGGGCAAGGTTGCCCCGGTGCTCACGGCAACCCGGCATCTGGATCAGGGCGGGGTGTTCGTGATGAACAAGAAGACCTTCGACAAGCTGCCCAAGGAAGCCCAGCAGGCGATGGTGCAGGCGGTTGAGCGCAATCCCGGGCCGACGCAACGCGCCGAGGTGCGTGGCTTCGAAGTCAAGGTCGCGCAGATGCACCTGAAGAACGGCGGCAGTATCGTCGAGCTCACGCCGGAGCAGCGCAAGGTCTGGCGCGATGGCATGGAAGGTTCCTGGGGCGCGGCCGTCAAGGCGATGGGCGGTGAGTCGAGCCAGTTCTGGCAGCAGATCCAGTCCGGGATCAAGGCCTGCGAGAAGAAATAAGTTCGAACTACGTTCTTGAGCCCGATCGAACCGATCGATGGCGCAGCGGCCGGCGGGCCTGCTGCGCCGGTCGCTGTACGCCGCATGTTGCTGGTCTGGCATCGTGCAGAGTGCTGGCTCGCGGTGGTCTGCTTCGGACTGATTGCGGCACTGTTGCTGACCGATGTGCTGGGCCGTGAACTGGTCGGCCCGGTGCTGCGTGCGATCGGCATCGATCTCGGTCCGATGGGCCTGTTCGGCTCCCAGCGAGTCTCGGTCTACGCGTTGATTGTCGGCAGCTTTGCCGGCATCGGCATCGCGACCGCGACAGGATCGCACCTGGTACCCAGGGTCGGGTATGTCTGGGTGCCGAAATCCTGGGACCCTGCGATGAACCGGCTGGCCGACCTGCTGACCGGCCTCGTGCTGGTCGCGGTCGCCTGGTACGGCTGGGTCTTCGTCGAGTCCTCACGGGAAACCGACTTGCGCGCCCCGGTGCTCGACTGGGCGGTCTGGCCGATGCAGATGGCGATCCCTCTGGGCTTCCTGTCGGCCGCGGGGCGCTACTTTCTGTACGCCGGATGGCCGGCAAGCAGGCCACAGCCGCCCGCGCATCAGGAATAAGCTGTGCGCCACGCTGAAAGGATCTTTGCGTGAACTCGCTCGCAGTCGTCGGGGTGGTGCTTGGCGGGCTGTTGCTGCGCCAGCCGCTGTTGGTCATCCTGCTTGGCGCGACTGCGTCGATCCATGTGTTCTGGGGACGGGGTCAGCTCGATTACATCATCGAGGACATGTGGGTCGGTCTCGACAAGGAGGTGATCCTGTCGATTCCGATGTTCCTGCTGTGCGGCAATGTGATGACGCGCGGTTCGATCGCGCAGCGTCTGATCCGGGTGATGGCGGCGATCACGGCGCCGTTGCCAGGTGGGCTGGCGGTGGCCACGGTGCTCTCATGCGCGGTATTCGCGGCGATCTCGGGTTCGTCGATCGTGACGATGTTGGCAATCGGGACGGTCATGCTGCCAGCGCTTCGCGAGGCCGGCTACGACCTGAAGTTCAGCATCGGATCGATCATGGCCGGTGGCACGCTGGGCATCATCATCCCGCCGTCGATCCCGATGATCATCTACGCGCTGGTCACCGAAAGCTCGGTCACCGACCTGTTCGTCGCGGGCATCGGTCCGGGTATTTTGCTGACCGTGGTGTTGTCGGCCTACGCGATCTGGCGTAACCGGGGCATTCGTACACGAGGCTTTGATTTTGTCGAGTTTCGCCGCGCGATGTCCGAAGGGATCTGGGCTTTGCTGATGCCGGTGATTCTGCTCGGCGGCATCTATTCCGGTTACTTCACGCCGACCGAAGCGGCGGCGGTCGCGCTGGCCTATTCCCTGGTCATCGAAGGCTTCATCCACCGCGAGTTGAAGTGGCGCGACCTCTACCAAGTGGTGCTGGACACCTCCAAACTCGGTGGTTCGCTGTTTCCGGTGCTGGCGGTCGCGCTCAGTCTGAACATCCTGCTGACCGAGCATCGGGTACCGCAGCAGATGGTGGCCGTGATCCAGGACTACATCACCAGCCCGTTGATGTTCATGCT
>JALRBB010000342.1 GCA_023257915.1 Quisquiliibacterium sp.
TGGCGCAGCGAGGCGTTCGCGCTGCGCTGCGCGTTGCGGTCGCGATCCTCCTGATAGTTCGAGCTGCCCGGCATCGAAATCTCGTAACCGCCGGTGCGATCTGCCGACACCCCGATCGAGTAACGCGTCGATCCGGCGGCATCGGCGCTGCCCGAGACGCCAAATTGCGCTCTAGAGTTGCCGCGCGACCCGGCTCCGAGAGACAGCGTGGGTTCAACCCCGCTGCCGCCCTGACGCGTAAAAATCTGGATCACCCCGCCCATCGCCCCCGAGCCATACAGCGACGACAGCGGACCGCGCACGATCTCGATCCGATCGATCGACGACAGCGACAGGAACTCCAGATTGGCGGTACCCGAAGTCGGGTTTTCGAGCCGCACACCATCGAGCAGGACAACCGTCTGCGAGGTCTTAGTGCCGCGCACGAAGATGCCGGAGGTCGCTCCGTTAGCCCCGTTCTGCGAAATCTCGATGCCGCCAACTGCCTGCAACAGCTCCGGCAGGCTCGAGGTGCCCGACTGACGGATCATCTGTGCGTCGATCACCGTCACGTCCGACAAGGTGCGCTCGACGACGCGTTCGTCGCGCGTGGCCGTCACAACAACCTCGCCCATTTGTTGCGCTTGCGCGCAGGAAAACAACGCCAGTCCGAAGAGCGGCATCAGCCGCTTAGGTTTGCCAGGCATCAAAACTCCAGGCGCGTTCGCAGAACGCGCAGCGTGCCTCGCCCACCGCGAGACATCGTCATCGAACTCAACGTCGTCGGCAGACCCGATGACGCCACCCTTTCGGCCGGTATCCGGGCTTGCAGGCTCAAGCGCATCGCCTTCCCGGTCGGACCGCGATGGCGCGACCAGTGGCATTGATGCACCCAGCGCGCGTCATCCCGGACGCGCGCGCCTGCTTACCGTTGCGGGGGCAGCACAGGTTGGCTGGCGCTGTATGCGCCGCAGCTCCCTGTTTCCCGTTTAACCGCGCAGCGAACGTTCGCGCGGCACCGAAAGCAGCATGATTATAAGAGCTCGACTCTGAGACACTGCCGGCGGGGCTGTCGGCAGGCGGGGCTGCCGGCCGCACTCATCGCACCGCGGCCAGTGATTCGAGAACCAGTCCACTGCTCAAAATCTCGGGTAATACCCGAGGCGATGCTTCGCCCGGCACATAGAGCAGGTACAGCGGCACGCCACTGCGGCCGTGGCGTGCGAGTTCGGCGCCGATCTGCGGATCATGGTTGGTCCAGTCGGCGCGAAGCTTCAGAACGTTTAGTTCGCGCATCCGCGCCAACACCGGGTCCCGCGACAGCACCAGCGCCTTGTTGGCCTGGCAACTGACACACCAGGCGGCGGTGAAATCGACGAACACCGCGCGTCGCTCGGCGATTGCCTGCTCCACCTTCTGTGGACTCCAGGCTTCCCAGTCGGTCGCCGCGCGCTGCCCGCCAGCCGCGCTGCTTGAGACCGCCGCCTGATCCACTGATGGCCAGGCGAGCCAGACTCCGGCAACGAGGGCACCCAATGCCATCAGGCCTGCAACGACCCGTCGCGACGCATTGGCCCTTTGCACGAATCGACCGACCAGCCAGCCGGCCAGCGCCACCAGCACCGCCCCGACTGACAGTGCCAGCACCGCGTCAATTCCGACCTGCAAGCCGAGCACCCAGGCAAGCCAGGCGGCAGTGGCAAACATTGGGAATGCGAGGAACTGGCGGAAGCTTTCCATCCAGCGTCCCGGACGCGGCATCCAGCCAAGCGCGGCCGGCACGAACCCGAGCAGCAGATACGGCAGCGCCATGCCAACACCCAGCGCCCCGAATACCAGCATCACCTCAAGCGCCGGCCTGGTCAGCGTGTAGCCCAGCGCCGACCCCATGAACGGCGCGGTGCAGGGGGTGGCCACCAGCACCGCCAGCACGCCGGAACCGAAGGACGCGAGCACGCCACCATGACCGCTGGCCAACGGATCGACCTGACCGACCCGAGTCAACGACAAGCCGATCTCGAAGACACCGGCAAAGTTCAAGCCGATCAGCACGAACAAAAGCGCCATCAAGGCGACGAATGCGGGCGATTGCAACTGAAAGCCCCAACCCACCGCCTCGCCGGCGGCGCGCAAGGCGAGCAAGATCGCTGCCAGCGTCCAGAACGACAGCACAACGCCGGCGCTAAAGGCCAGCGCACCGCGACGGGCATGCCAGTCGCCATGCAGCGCGTGCCCGGCAAATCCCATCACCTTCAAACCGATGACCGGAAACACACAAGGCATCAGGTTCAGCAGCAGCCCGCCAATCGCGGCAAACAGCATCGCGACCGAGAGTCCAAGGCCAGAGGCCGTAGAGCCCTGCGAAGGCTGCGCTCCCTGCTGCCCTGACCAAAGGCTCGAAGAACTGCTCGATGGCCCGCCCAGCAACGCGCCAAGACTGCCACGACCAAGGCTAGAACGCTCGTCGGCAACACCGCTGGCTGTGGAGATCAAAGACCCTTTCGGCAAGCTCGCGTCGATCAGCGATGCGCGAACTTCGAACACGGTGTCGTCCAGGCGCAGCACGCCAATTGCCGCCTTGCCGAATCCGCCACTCGTCAGTGCCTCGCGATCGGCATCCTGTGCGAGCGTGAGCTCGAGCCGCCGTGCACCGACCGCGCCTTGCTGCACGGCGTAAAGCCGCTGCGGGGCAGGCGCCTCGAGCCAACCCTGGGCGTATGGAAAGAATTCCGCAACTGCGGCCGATTGCGCCACCGCCGTTTCAGACGCCTCGATGGCCAGCGACAAACTGCGGCCCGATAGCGCGGCACGCGCCTGGATTGTTCCGGCCGGAGTGTTCCGGGCTGCCTCATCGAACGCCACCGCAGCGGGGCCTGGCACGCCGCCGGCACCGACCTGTAGCACCATCGAGAGCTCAGCTTCGCCCGGGATGCAGACCTCGCGGCACATC
>JALRBB010000119.1 GCA_023257915.1 Quisquiliibacterium sp.
GCCAGCTGCTGCTGACGCTCGGCCGGATACCAGAAACGATAGCCCTTGAGCGCCGCCATCAGCGCGCCGGCGACACCGGCACCGACCAGCGCGCGGCCGATCCACAGCGCGACGAAATCCTGCGCGAGCGCGAAGGTGGCGCAACCGGCTGCCGCGATCACCAGCAGGCTGGCGTCAGTGCGCCGAGAGCCGAAGCGGTCAAGCGACACCCCCAGCGGCAGTTGCAGCAGCGCGAAACTGAAAAAGTAAGCGGACGACAGTGCGCCGAGCTGGGAATTGCTCAGACCGAATTCACCGACCAGTTCCGGCGCGATCACCGCGTTGACCGATCGCAGCGCATACGACATGAAATAGGCGGCGCCGAAACAGGCGAACACCCGCAGCGCCATCGCGCCACGCAGGAATTGGGAACTCACTTCGATGATCCTTTGGCGGAAGCGGCCTCGCCTGCCGGCAGCGTTGGGCGGACCGCTTGCGATGATGCTCCGGAACTGCCCCCATCGAGCATCGGCATGGGCACCAGGCGGAATGACTCGATGAAGGTGCTCACCTGCTCGGCAGGTGTCGCGGACCCGATCACAACCCACTGATAGGCACGGGTCCCCAGGCTCGCGAAGCCAGCGGTCATCTGCGCCGGTTTGCCGTTGACGCTGCCTTGCGCATCGACCCTGAGCGCGGGGGCGCGTCCGCGCATCACACCAGCAGCATCCACCAGCATGACCGTGGTCTGCGTGACCTTCTCAGAGGTGGCGGCGATATTGCGCAGCATGCCGGCACGCATCGCAGCCAGCGCTGTCTCACGGGTGCCGGCCTCACCATCCGGCAGTTTGGCCACTGCGACCGTGAAGCTGGACTCGTCGACCCGGGCTCCCTGCATCGTCATTGGCACCGACAGATCCTCGAGCCGGATGTCGCGAGTCATCGAGGCCGGTTTGCCGGGCAGCATCACGCGATAGTCGCCATCCGGGGCATGGACTTCGCGCCAGTTGAACTCAGGCGAACAGGCGGCAAGCAGCGCGACTGCGAACACCACCGCACCTAGGATGCGGCACTTCCGCAGCGTCGGTTTCATCAGGTAATCTTATCTGATGCTCTACGAATTCAAATCGCGTGCGACCGGCTCAGTGGTCATGACACAGAAAGTCGCAGAACGCCTGCTCGCCGTGATCGGAAAGCTGCCCGGCGAGACCGGCATCATCACGGTGGCCCAGATGCCACAGGCGATCGCAGCCTTGCAGGCCGCGGTCGCAGCGGAACGCGCAGCCCCAGGGCGTGACGAACAGACCGAACAGGCTGAGGAACAGGCACGCGAGCAGGGCCGACCGATTCCGGTCTCGCTCGAGCAACGCGCCTGGCCGCTAATTGACATGCTCAAGGCCGCTCTGGCAGGCGGCAAGGACATCACCTGGGGGGTCTGAGTCTGGCTTGTCAGACTGGGCGTCGCCATGACGGCGACGCCTCGCGGCATCATTCCCGCATTAGCCGCCAGTAGTCGAGCTTCATCATCAACGCGGAACCAGCGACCAGTGACAGCAGCGTGATCAGCGAACCGACGGCCAGTGTCGAGATGCCGGACAGGCCCTGCCCGATCGTGCAACCCATCGCGGTGATTCCGCCAAAACCCATCAGCACCGCTCCGAACAGGTGCCGCTTCAGATCGGTGGAATCCGGGAAGCTCTCCTCGCGGTAGGTTCCCGCCGAAATCGCATAGCCCAGCGAACCGGCGACGATGCCAAGCGCGGTCGCGATGCCGAAGGTGACATGGCGGCTGGTATCGCTCCAGAACATCAGTAACTCGAGCGTGTACGCGAACGGCGCGACCAGCGACAGCGACTCGGGCCGGTTGCCGGTGGTGGCAATGAACGCCTCCTCCAGCGTCTTCGGATGCTCCTGCACGTAGCCGAGGTGACCGGTCACATACCAGCCGCCGACGACCAGCAAACCCACGATCACTCCGCCCAGCAAGGTATCGCGGCGCCACACATGCCGGCTGGCCAGCACGAACCCGAGCAGCGCCAGGCTCAGTAGCAATGGCAACCATAGCTCCAGGCTGCCCTGGGAGACGCCGGTCCAGCCGGAAACCAGTGTCGGGAGATCCTGCGATTTGTCGACCTTGAGGGACAAGCGGTCGAGAGTGCCGGCCCGGAAGACCCCGAACACGCCCTTGAGCGTGACGTACGCCGACACGCCGAGCACGACAAACACGACGAGGGATTTCAGATTGCCACCGCCGATACGGATCAGCGTCTTGCTGGTGCAACCCGACGCGAGCGTCATGCCAACCCCGAATAGCAGTCCCCCGACGATGTTCGAGGCCCAGACGATGTTGGACCCGGTGTAGATCGACTTGCGCACATCCACGATGCCTGCGAGTTGCATCCCCCAGACACCCAGGATGGCCACCGCGATCGCAAGCAACCACATCCGCATCCGGGTCCAGTCGCCCATGTTGACGATGTCGGACACCGCACCCATCGTGCAGAAGTTCGTCATGTTGCCGATGAAGCCAAATATCGCGCCAAGCCCGAATCCGAGCCAGACAATCAGCGTCGCTGACGGCAATGCCTCTTCCATGCGTTCCTCCCGTCCCTTGTCTTATTCGCCTCGTTGAGCTCGTGCGGCCCGTTCACAGCGTCCGAGCGGACCTCGTGTTGAGTCACGCCCGCCGGCAGCCCATAGGTTAGCCGCTCACCGGTCGCTACGGTAGATCCTTCAGACGACAAACGCGTCCCTCCACGATGCCTCGGTTCCACGGATCCGATCGAGATACCGGGCTCTGAGCACCACTCGCCTGCGGGCCTCCGAATCGACGAACCGGTCCCGCTCATGCAGCACGTTGTTGCAGACGATTGCCATCCCGGGCTCGAGCAGCAAGCTGTAGACATGCGCGCCTGCGGCATCGAGCACCCGGGTCAGCTCAGCGACCGCCGCCTGGGTAACCGAATCTTCACGCCAGGCGATGCTACGGGTGCGGGCGGTATAGCGCATATGCAGATCTGACCCTGCCCCAAAGCGGGAAAACACCGGCCCGGCTTGTTCGCCGCGCGCCTCGTCGCGCTCCGGGATCAACATCGCGTCGGCGGCGCTCAGCGCCTGCACGAAATGCGGATCACTGTCGCGCAGCAAAATATAGGCAATCTCATGATCGAGCAGTCGATTGCCGCCACCAGACTCGGCACGCTCCAGGCAGCAGAGCATCATCGCGCCGATGCGACGCTCGGGCGGGTTGTAGTACCCATCGCTATGCCAGCGCATTGGTCGGTCGGTATAGGGGATGAACTCGCGCCGGTCGGCCTGCGCGCCCACGGTCAGCGTGCTGACGCCATCCTCGTCGGCGAGCCAGTTCGCGTCCAGGTTGTGCAAGCCGAGTTGGGTGCCGAGCCTGTGCGCCAGTTGCCGCTCTTGCCGGTGACCCGGGCCGGCGATCACCGCGATGTTGCAGCGCCGACAGCGTTCGACGATCGCGGCATGCTCGGCCGGGCTCAAAGCCGTCGGATCCCGCACCTCGACGACCAGTTCGCCAGCGTCTGCCGGCGCGACCGCAAGCTTCCAGTCCCGCCAACGCCGATACGCATCCGGATCGTCAAGATCGTACGGATCTGCGCCACGGCTCGCCTGTTCACGGGCGTGCGACATGCTGGAGAAACGGGTCAGTCGCCCGCCTGGCCGGCTCGGCGCGCCGGCTTCGGGTCGATTCCGAGCAGGCCGCGCATCGCCTTCACGACCACATCGGCGCATTCCGGACCCTCGACGGTCATCGCCTGGTCAAGCGCCCAGCGCCGGTCATCCGGATCGGACATCGCGTCGGTCAGATGATTGCCGAACATGCGCAGCATGCCGAAATCCGGTCCCTCTTCGTCGAAGCCGCAGTCGGCATATTCGTCGGCCCGCCGGTTCAGGCGGTCGATGAACCTGGCCCGGTAGCCACCGGGAATCGGACCGAGCAGGTCATCGAAGCTGTCCTGCAGCAACTCGGCAACCCGGATCGTCAGCGCTGAGGTGAAGCGCTGGCGCCAGTCTCCCGGGTCATGCCGGTAGGCAATCCGGTCTGCGATGACAATCATCAGGCACAGCAACTCGGCGAGAACCAGCAGGTAGTCCTGTCCGGCTGCAATTTCGAAACGACCGTTGCGCAGGTTCTTCAGGCGCTGGTCGGCGGTGCGCCAGACAGTGGATGACAGTGCATTGGCGATCTGCTCCGGATCGCGGGGCGTGGCCTCGCGAAACCAGTGCGTCTTCAGGCGGATGCCGGGCTTCATCGGCGACTCACGACTTTCGAATGAAGAACTCCCAGTCGTGAGGCCCGACCTCGACGACCTCCTCGAGCCGGCAACCGGTCGCACGCGCCCAGCCTTCGACATCGGCGCGCGAGCCGGGGCAATTACTCGCCAGACACAGCAGCTCGCCACTGGCCATCGCATCGAGCACCTTCTTGGCCTCCAGGATCGGCCCCGGGCAAACCGATCCGCGCATGTCGAGCGACACGTTCGGCTCGAGTTGACTGCGCCGCCCGCGCTGCAGGTAGTAACCGGTGTGCCCCCCCGACAGGCGCCGGGTTCTGACCACCGAGTTACCGGTTCGCTCGGCCCAGGTGTGCAGTTCCTCGTTGGTCGCCGGGCAATCGGAGATCAGCAGCAGGACTTCTCCCTCGGCGAGTTCGCCGACGATCTTCTTGGCCCCGATGATCGGCCCGGGGCAGCTCACCCCGGTCAGGTCGAGCGTCACGTCGGGATTGAGTTGCGGATCCTCAGCCATCAGCATTTCCTCGTCAGTTTCCGGCGGCACGCGGCCGGCCGGGCTCAATCGATACCATGAATCGTCTTGTGCGGCAGGAACAACCCCCAGCCGAGATTCCTGTTCGGACCGATTCCAAGCCGCTGAACCCGTAGCGACTGCTCGGGCCGCAACTGGTGCAACACGACGCTTCCCCCCGAGGTCTGGCCGGCCGCGCCAGCCAGGTTGCGCATCCGGCCGCAGATGAAGCGTTGCGGCACGCCCAGACGCTCGAGCAGTTCACGTGCTGCCTCCTGGTGCGACAACTCGTCCGGTGCGCCGGTGGCCACGAATGCGGCGGACAAGGTCGGAAAAGCTTCCAGCGGACGGGAATTCACCGGCCCGAGTTGCAAGCGCTCGCCGTCGACCTCGAGCCAGACGCCCTGCAGCTGGCGGGCCTGCGCGGCCAGCCGCTCGGGCAGGCGCAGGCTCAGCTTTGCACGAGCCGACAGCAACAAGCCTCGCTCGGTCGCCGCGCCCCGGACCGGATGCAAGCCTACCGCAGGCTCCCCGGCCAGCCACCCGACCGCGTCGATGAGCGCGCGCCACAAGGACAGTCCGTAGTCGCGAGGCAATCGTGACCCCGACAGCGCAAACACCAGATCGAGCATCGGCTCGTCGGCCAACGCCAGGTCCGCACCGGCTGCAGCGTTCATGGCTGTTCGCCGCCCTGCGTCTGATCCTGATCCTGGGCCCAGCGGATCATCTCTTCACCCCACTGTCGCGCAGTCGCCGGATCGATATCGAAGACCGTGAAACGCTTGCCTTCGCGGATTCGCAGGCGCAACAGGCTCATGCCGCCGACCGCATAGTCGATCTGCTGCAATTCGATTTCCTGGCCGCCGAGCGGTACGCGCAACTTAGCGAGCTCGGTTAACGTGAATTTGTCCATGGCGAAGCCTCGATTGGGCCGCCGCGGCAAGACGGCGTCCATAACCGATGCCGGGGATCGCCGCCTACCCCAATCGGGTAGCAGCCCAGACACCATCTGGTCGGTAAGAATAGCCGACCAAGGGGGTGGAGTCCCATCACGGTGCGCGATAGCATCAAACGGGGCATGCGCGAGTGCCACTCTCAATGCCTTCTTGCCAAGGCGAAAGACCGGGTTGCCACCCGGCAGGAGACAGACATGGCTAACAAGATTCGTATTGACACCCCGATGCTCGACCAGCTCGAGTCCGGCCCGTGGCCCAGCTTCGTCACCGGGCTGAAACGCGTGGCCGAGGAAAAACAGTACATGGCCGACGTGCTGGGCACGCTCGAGACCTCGTACAACACGCGCAAGGGGTACTGGAAGGGCGGCACCGTCAGCGTGTTCGGCTATGGCGGTGGCGTGATCCCGCGCTTCACCGAGCTAAAGGACGAGAACGGCAAACCGAAGTTCCCGGATGCGGCCGAATTTCACACGCTACGCGTGATGCCGCCACCCGGCATGCACTACAACACCGACGTGCTGCGCAAGATGGCAGACATCTGGGAGCGCCACGGTTCGGGCCTGATCGCGTTTCACGGACAGTCTGGCGACATCATGTTCCAGGGCGTCACCTCGGCCAACGTGCAGCCTGCCTGGGACGAAATCAACGAGCTGGGCTTCGATCTGGGTGGCGCAGGCCCTGCGGTACGCACCGCGATGTCCTGCGTGGGTGCTGCGCGCTGCGAGCAATCCTGCTACGACGAAGCCAAGGCACACCGCACGGTGCTGAACAATTTCCTCGACGACATTCACCGCCCGGCGCTACCGTACAAGTTCAAGTTCAAGTTCTCGGGCTGCCCGAACGACTGCATGAACTCGGTGCAACGCGCCGACATGGCCATCATCGGCACCTGGCGCGACAACATCCGCACAGACGAGACGCTTGCCCGGCAATGGTTCGCCAAACACGGCATGCATGAGCTGGTACGCGACGTGATCGCGCGCTGCCCGACCAAGACCATCCAGATCAAGCCGGCCGGACAGGCAGCTAGCGGAGACACGATCTCCACGGTGGCGCTCGATGACCAGAACTGTCTAGAAATCGAGAACCGCGACTGCGTGCGCTGCATGCATTGCGTGAACGTGATGACCGGCGCTCTGGCGCCGGGCAAGGACAAGGGCGCCACGGTGCTGGTCGGCGGCAAGCGAACGCTCAAGATTGGCGACCTGATGGGTACGGTGGTCGTGCCATTCATGAAGCTCGACTCGGAGGAAGACTTCGAAGAGCTGGTCGACCTGGCTCAGCGTGTGGTGGAGTTCTTTGCCGATAACGCGCTCGAGCATGAGCGCACCGGCGAGATGATCGAACGCATCGGTCTGGTCAACTTCCTGGACGGTATCGGCCTGGAGGTCGACCCGAACATGGTGGCCACCCCGCGCACGAACCCATACGTCCGCATGGATGGCTGGGATGAGGAAGTCAACAAGATCGCCGCCCGCAAGAGCGCAGCCTGAGAGGAACACCGATGAGCGAAGTCGCCCAGGCCCCGCAGGCCACCAAGACCGCCCCGCCGACCCCGCGCCGAGCCAAGGAAACCGGGGTGCCGGACAACCGGCAATACATGCATCCGGCGCTGATTCGCAACTACGGAAACTGGAAATTCCACGACCGACCGCGCCCGGGCGTACTGCATCACATCTCGCACAGTGGCGAAGAAGTCTGGTCGGTGCGCGCTGGCACACAACGTCAGATGGACGTGCACACGATCCGTCGCCTGTGCGATCTCGCTGACCACTACGCCGAAGGCCATGTGCGCTTCACGATCCGCTCGAACATCGAGTTCATCGTCGCCGACGGCGCCAAGGTCGGCCCGCTGATCGAAGCGCTCGAGTCTTCGGGCTTTCCGGTCGGGGGCACCGGCAATTCGGTCTCCATGATCGCGCACACCCAAGGCTGGCTGCACTGCGACATCCCGGGCACCGACGCGTCGGGCGTGGTCAAGTCACTGATGGACAAGCTGCACAAGGAATTCGTCGTCGAGGAGATGCCGAACCGCGTGCGCATCACCACGTCGTGCTGCCAGATCAACTGTGGCGGCCAGGGCGACATCGCCATCAACGTGCAGTACACCAAGCCGCCGGTCATCAACCACGACCTCGTCGCCTTCCTGCAATACATCCGTCACCTTGGCAATTCTTTCCTTGGCAATTTGCGAAATGTGCAACAGGCCTTCCGTTCCGGGCAGAATTTCGACAAACGCGCCGAAATCAACAATCTTCTTCAC
>JALRBB010000351.1 GCA_023257915.1 Quisquiliibacterium sp.
CCAGCATCGTTCCGACCAAGGCGCCGCCGATCAGAGCGCCAAGAACAGCGGGTGGTTGGTCGATCTGTCCCATCGTTTTCACGACACCAAGTACACACGCCACGATGCCGAGTGCCGGTAAGGAACCCGCAATGGTGGTGATGGCTGTCGAAGCCTGCATCTCGACGTGGTGATGGGTTTTTAAAGAGGTGTTCATGATCTCCTCGAGAACGTCGGCTTCGACGTTCCCTTGCGAAATCACGATCAAGCGCAGCGGATCGCAGATCGTTTGCAGCAAGGCGTGGTCATGGACGAGCTTCGGGAACTCCCCAAAAATTGGACTGGCATCGGGGTTCTCGACATGAGCTTCCAGCGCCACCACACCTTCTTTTTTGATGACACTCAGCAGCTTGGCCACGGTGATGATCAGTTTGAAATAATCATCCTTCTTGTACTGCGGACCTTTCATGACCTTGATGACGCCGCCCATTGCCGCTTTGAAGGTCGGCAGACTGTTTCCCATCAAGGCGGCGCCGATCGCAGAACCCGCGATGATCAGCGTTTCAAACGGTGCCGCGTGAATGATTGGGCGCAAATCCCCGCCGTGGAGTACATATCCACCGAGGACCGCAGCGAAAACTACAACAAGTCCGATGATGAAGAACATGGCACGATGGCGAACTAAGTATGAGTGACAGTCTCTTGCGCAAAACGTACGCGGATCGACCGTGAAGGGCCCCGGCGTGTTGGCGGCTGGTCAGGTGGCAGTAACGCCAGCGCAACGGCCCACTTTTTTGATCATTCGTCCGATAGTGCGGCTCGTATCCTGACAAATCGATTGCGGGTGTTTGGGGCGCAGGACATTGGGGTTTGGACGCCGTCAAAGACCGAGCGGTCGTTGTACTCGTGCTCGTGGGACTCGTACTGACCGGATTTTTTGCGCACAATCGCGCACCTGGTTATCGCATCGCTCCGGCGCGCAGGCCGACTGTGGTTGCCAACGTTCAATGACCCGACGGAGATTGTTTGCAATGCGCTGGATCCGCTATTCGACCCCCGGCAACGCGCCGGCCTATGGCCTGATGCATGGCGACCTGATCGAACCGGTCGATGGCGATCCGTTTGACGGCTGGAAGCCGACCGGGCGATCGCTGGCCCTGACGGACGTGAAGATCGAAGTGCCGGTGGTGCCGCGCACCTTTTACGCGGCCGGTCTGAACTACACCGCGCATGTGAAAGAGGTTGGGGTGGCGCTGGGCATGAGTCTGCCGACCCAGCCCGACATGGGCTATCGCGCGACCAATGCGCTGATCGCACAGGGTGAGGACATCATCGTGCCGGCGGACGCCACCGAGGCGGTGCAGTACGAGGGCGAACTGGTTGTAGTGATTGGCCGCAAGGCCAAGCACCTGCGCGAAGAGGATGCGCTGTCCTGCGTGCTCGGCTACACGATCGGCAACGACGTCAGCGAGCGAACCTGGCAGAAGTCGGACCGCACCTTCTGGCGCTCGAAGAACACCGACACCTTCAAGCCGATGGGTCCGTGGATCGAGACCGAGGTCGATCTGGACGCCCTGCGCACCGAGGTTCGCGTCAACGGCGAGGTCAAGACGCAGTTTCGCACCAACGAGATGCTGTTCGGCATCGCGCGCTATCTGAGTACGATGACCCGCTATCTCACCTTGTACCCCGGCGACGTGGTCTGGATGGGCACCGACGGCGTGTCTCCGAACCTGGTGCATGGGGATCTGGTCGAGGTGTCGATCAGCGGCATCGGAACCTTGCGCAATCGGGTGGTTCGCGAAGGACAGGTCTGACTTCGACCCGAGGCTCGGCCAACATGGTCCGCATGCGCGGCTTCGCGCTCACGCTGGTGATCGGGTTGCCGGCCGGCTGGTTGTGCGCATGGCTTAACGCACCATTGCCCTGGTTGATCGGGCCTCTGGTTGCCAGCGCGTTGGCCAGCGGGGGCGGTGTCGCGCTGTACGGTCCGCGTAGCACCCGTGCCGCCGGGCAGTGGGCGATCGGCGCGGCGCTTGGCCTGTACTTCACCCCGGAGGCGGTCGAGCGCATCAGCCAGCTCTGGTTGCCGATCCTGTTCGCGATCGTCTGGTCGGTACTGATCGGCATGTTCTGTGCCTGGATGATGCGCCGCTATACCGATGCCGATCCGGCGACCGCGTTTTTCGCCGGCGCAGTTGGCAGCGCGTCCGAAATGGCGTTGCAGGGCGAGCGCAATGGCGGACGGGTCGAGACGATTGCGGCGGTGCACAGCCTGCGAATCATGATGGTCGTGATCATTCTGCCGTTCGCATTTCGCTGGCTCGACATTCATGGTCAGGACCTGTTCCAGCCGGCTGCCTCCAGCGTGCAGCCGGCCTCGCTGGCGTGGCTGGTCGTGGCGACGCTCTCGGCCGGTGTCTTGATGCGCCTGTCGCGTTCGCCGAGCGCCTGGGTGATGGGCCCGCTAATCGCGAGCGTCGCGCTGACCTCGACCGGACTGGTCTCCACGGCAATGCCTTCTTGGGTTGTCAACACCGGGCAGGTCTTCATCGGCATCGGGCTCGGTACCCGTTTCGCGCCCGGATTTCTGCGCCGCGCGCCGCGACTGTTCGCGGTCGCCAGCCTGTCGACGCTGGCGGCAATCCTGCTGTCCTCGTTGTTCGGCGCGGCGCTTGCTCGCCTGTGCGCCATCGCACCGGCAACGATGGTGCTGGCCACCGCCCCGGGCGGCATCGCGGAAATGAGCCTGACCGCCAAGGTGCTCCGGCTCGGGGTGCCGATCGTGACGATCTTTCATGTGACCCGGATGGCGGCGCTGGTGTTGCTGCTCGGCAGCGTCTATCGTCGGATGGCGCACTGGCGCGGTTGGCCGCGCGAGCCGCGTCAGCCCAGGAAAACCACCGGAGACGACAATGACTGATGCGAAGCAGACCCAGGGTGAGCAGGTGCTGCGAACAATGGCGCAGGGTTGGCTTGCCGAACTGTTCGCGCCCTGGGTTCAGGAGCTGCGCCTGATGCCCGAGCGAATTCTTCCCGGCGAGGCACATTTGCGCCTGCCATTCGACGCAAAGCTGTGCCGGGTGGGCGGCACGATCTGCGGGCAGGCCTTGATGTCGGCTGCCGACACCGCGATGGTGATTGCGATCAGCGCCCAGCTCGGCGAGTTTCGTCCGATGACCACGGTGAACCTGAACACCGCCTTCATGCGCGCGGTGTCCAACGACGATGTGCTCGTGCTTGCACGGGTGCTCAAGCCTGGACGCACGATGTGCTTCGGGCAGATCGACATGTTCTCGGCAGGTGACGCAAAGCTGGTTGCCCAGGTGACCACAACGTACGCCATGCTCTAGCCGCGATCGTGAGCTCGCCGATACACTGCGCGCTGGATTGAAACGAGAACCACGGGAGTTACAGTCATGGCATCACTCGATGGGCAGGTTGCGTGGATTACCGGGGGCGGCACCGGAATCGGACTGGAGAGCGCAAAAACCTTGGCTGCGCGCGGTGCCAGCGTGGTGATCTCAGGCAGACGCCAGGCCGAGCTCGACGCGGCGGTCCATGCGATGCGTGGGCAAGGTTGGAAGGCGAGTGCAGCGGTGTTGGATGTGTCGGATGCGCAAGCCGTGACGCGGGTCGCCAGCCAGATCGTTGATGAGCACGGCCGCATCGACCTGCTGGTGTGCTCGGCCGGCACCAATGTGCCAAACCGGTTCTGGCAGACGCTCACCCCGGAGGCGTTCGCCAAGGTGACCGCGATCAACCTGAACGGGGTCGCCTTTTGTGCCGGCGCGGTGCTGCCTGCGATGCGGGTGGCCGGGCGCGGCACGATCATCGTCGTGTCGTCCTGGGCCGGATGGCGTTATATCTCGTTCACCGGCGCCGGCTATGGCGCGACCAAGCAGGGATTGTCACCGCTGGTGGAGAGTCTGAACGACCAGGAGGGCCGCAACGGCATTCGCGCCACGCTGCTGTGTCCGGGCGAGGTTGCCACGCCGATTCTGCGCACCCGGCCGGTTCCACCGCCGGAAGAGGACATTGCACGCATGCTCAAACCCGAGGATGTCGCCGACGCGATCGCCTACGTGGCTGAGGCGCCGGCGCATGTGTGCCTGAACGAAATCGTGATCAGCCCCACCTGGAACCGGATCTACATGGGGGCGCCGGATCTCAAGCCGCGCTGAGGCTGGTCACTGACGCCGCGCGGTCTCGCGCCACGCGGCGCTCAGCGCGCTTCGGTCGGAATCGCCGCCGCGATCAGCGCCTGCCAGTCATCGTCGCTGGCCGGCCCGCGACGCGGCCCGCCTTCTGCGAGGCGTCTGAGGATCTGGGTCAGGTGCCAGGTTGGTGGTTGTCCAAGCGCCTCCGGGCTTTCGCGCCAGAGCCGGCGGATCAGGTTGTCATCGACCGCAAAGCGCTGTGCGATCGCCTCGATGATCAGCCGATCCTGGCCGGCATCGATCGCGCGTTGCAGCACCGCAGCCCAGCGGGCGGCATGGCTGCTTTCGTTGCGCGCGGCAAGCGCGCGCAGATCCAGCGTCCTGGTCTGACTGGGATCTGTGGCGCCCAGCCTGCCAGCCTGCATCGCGTCATCGAGATTCCGGCAAGGCGCCTCGTCGCGGCGCGTCTCGTCCGGCTGCGCGCCGCTGATCGCATGCAGCCATGCGGCCTGCTGCGGGACCAAGGCTTCGGCGAAGAAGCTGGCCAGGCCCGGCAGTCGGGTCAGCACATGTGCACGAGGTGCCGCATGGCGAAGGTCCAGGCGCAGCCAGTTGTAGCAACCCAGGTGTTTGCCTACACCGGTGCGCGCCAGCTTGGCCATCGTGACCGGATCGAGCGCGGACTCGAGCAGCGCGCCAATCCGCTGCTCGACGCTGGTTTCGCGCAATTCGACCGAGCGCAGCACCCGTCCGTAGAGCTCGACGTCGATCAGCTTGTCCTTGAGCGCCTGACGCAGGCTCATCATGAGATCGGGGTAGCGCGACTCGCGAGAGAACAGCGACGCGGGGACCAGCGGTTCGAGCCGGTGTTCCACATCCAGGTGTTTGCCCCAGTCAGCCTCGCGTCTGGGCAGCACCGTCAGCATCTGCTGAGCAAGGGCCGCGAACAGCGTGTCGAGCAATTCGGGTTGCTGCTGCACTTCGGCGCCCAGCAGCTCAACCAGCAGGCGCAGCGTCTGGTCGCTGAGCAGGCCGCGAAAATCGTAGACCAGTCCGTCGCTGTCGACGCCGATGAAGCGCGCGTTCAGGCCCCAGCTACGGGTGAGTTGCGCAAAGATCGGGTTGGCCAGCAGCGACAGTCGGGAAGCGATTGGCGGCAGCAGCAGGAACAGCTGCCAGTCGGAGGACGGATTGCGCCAGACGAGCGCACGGGAACTGCCGCGGTAGATGCCTGCCAGATGGGCCAGCTCCGGGCCGACGACACCGGCGTCGAGAAGATCTTCGTCGACCGGATGCGCATCAACCCGCAGCGCGTCGAAATCCATGGCGCCAGGCGCCTCTTAGTCGGCGCGTTTGGCCAGGATCAGCAGGCCGCCCCCGAACACGAATAGCGCTGCTGCCAGCAGCGTGCGGCCGGCCGAGCCACGCCAAAAGGCCTCGGCAGCGAACAGCAGGCCGGCGCTCATCAGCAGGCGGGCGGTGCCGGCGGTGCGTTGGGCGGGACTGAGCTGAGTCATGGTTCGACTTTACCTCAGAACGGCGCGGCGTGCCCGGTGCGACGGCCAAGCCGGTGGGCTTCGCCGATGGTGGTGATGCGGTCCCCCGGGCGAACCGTGACCGGGGCGCCGGCGCTTAGCCGGCCTGTACGGGCCACCGAGCACAAGAACCCGGTGAAGCCGCTTTGCCGCATCATCTTGCCGGCCCAGGCAAAGCCGAGGTGGGCGTCGAGCTTGTGGCCCGGTGTGCGCGGGCCTTCGATCCGCAATTCGACCTCGCCGATGCACAGCAGGTCCCCGATCCAGGCAACCGGCTCCAGAAGGCCTTCGATCAGCAGGTTCTCGC
>JALRBB010000168.1 GCA_023257915.1 Quisquiliibacterium sp.
CGACTCGCGTGTCACATGCAAGACCGAGATTATACAGGAATTTTGCGTGCCCGCAAAATCAGTTGATCGCGTCCTTGAGGCCTTTACCGGGGCGGAACTTCGGCACCTTGGCTGCCTTGATCTTGATGCTTGCACCGGTACGCGGATTGCGGCCGGTGCGCGCAGCACGCTTGCCCACGGCAAAGGTGCCGAATCCGACCAGCGTGACCGAACCACCCTTTTTGAGCGTGGTCTTGACTGCGCCAACCAGGGCGTCAAGCGCACGTCCGGCTGCTGCCTTGGAGATATCGGCATGCTTTGCAATGTGATCGATCAGATCGGTCTTGTTCACTACAACCCCCTCACGTAATTTTTTTAAAGACTGCGCACTGCAAGCTGCAACCGCAGAGTAAGACTGGACTGTTTTTTTGCGATGAAATCGAGAGCGTATTAAATCTTCCACCCACTCATGTGTCAAGCCGCGCTCGGGGGGATTGACATGCGCACGATCCGCTAAACGCAATCGCACCGCAGTGAGTCACAACGGTGCGATTGATTCCTGCGGTTTAGATGCGCATGCGATGACTGCGTTCAGTGGGCGACGACGTCGCCGCTCGCTGAACTGCCCGAGGAGACTGGCGTTGCCGGAGCAGCACCTTCGTCCTCAACGATCGGATCGGGCATGCGCTCGAGCGCCAACTCGAGCACTCGATCGATCCATTTGACCGGAATAATTTCAAGCCGGTTTTTGACGTTGTCCGGAATCTCCGCGAGGTCCTTGATATTTTCCTCCGGGATCAGCACGGTCTTGATGCCGCCGCGGTGTGCTGCCAGCAACTTTTCCTTGAGCCCGCCAATCGCCAGAACCTCGCCACGCAGCGTGATCTCTCCGGTCATCGCGACATCGGCCCTGACCGGAATGCCGGTGAGCACCGAGACCAGCGCAGTCGTCATCGCGATGCCAGCACTAGGACCGTCCTTCGGTGTCGCGCCTTCGGGCACGTGAATATGGATGTCGCGCTTCTCGTGGAAGTTCGATGCGATTCCGAGCCGGTTCGCGCGACGCCGCACAACCGTCATTGCCGCCTTGATCGACTCTTGCATCACGTCGCCAAGCTTGCCGGTGAACGTGGTTGCACCCTTGCCAGGAACCGCCACGGATTCAATCGTCAGCAACTCGCCGCCAACCTCCGTCCAGGCAAGACCGGTGACCTGGCCGACCTGATTCTCCTTTTCCGCCATACCAAAGCTGTAGCGGCGAACGCCAAGAAACTTGTCCAGGTTTTTCGCCGTGACGTTGACCTTCTTTTCTGACTTGGTCAGCAACAGCGTTTTGACGACCTTGCGGCAGATCTTGGAGATTTCGCGCTCGAGCGCACGGACGCCTGCCTCGCGCGAGTAATAGCGGATCACATCGCGGATGGCTGCGTCCGCAACACTGAGTTCCTCAGGCTTCAGACCGTTGTTTTTCATCTGCTTCGGAAGCAGGTACTTGTTTGCGATGTGAACCTTCTCGTCCTCGGTGTAGCCGGACAGACGGATCACCTCCATCCGATCGAGCAAGGCGGGCGGAATATTCAAGGTGTTCGCCGTGGCGACGAACATCACATCGGAGAGGTCGTACTCAACCTCCACATAGTGATCCGTGAACGTGCCGTTTTGCTCGGGGTCCAGCACTTCGAGCAACGCACTGGCAGGATCGCCCCGGAAATCCATCCCCATCTTGTCGACTTCATCGAGCAGAAACAGCGGGTTGCGTACGGCGACCTTGGTCAGGTTCTGCAAGATCTTGCCCGGCATGGAGCCGATGTAGGTGCGTCGATGACCGCGAATCTCGGCCTCGTCGCGTACCCCGCCGAGCGCCATGCGGACGAATTTCCGGTTGGTGGCACGAGCAATCGACTGCCCCGTCTTTGCCCAGTCGGCAAGGAAGCCTTCAATCCCCTTATCTGTCAGGACATGCTTGAACAGCGCCT
>JALRBB010000198.1 GCA_023257915.1 Quisquiliibacterium sp.
GAGATCGCGGCCAAGCGCTTATCGGCCGACGTGCTGAACCTGAACGTGAACACCTCGTCCACTTCCAAGGGCGAGTCGCTGCTCGACACCATCGACAACTTGGCCGCGATGCATGCCGACATGTTTGTCGTGCGCCATGCCTCGAGCGGTGCGCCGACCCTGATCGCCGAGCACCTGAACCGGGTGCGCGCCGGCCAGGTCAATGTGATCAACGCCGGTGACGGGCGCCATGCGCATCCGACGCAGGGCTTGCTCGACATGTACACGATCCGTCACTTCAAGAAGGACTTCACGCAGCTGCGCGTGGCGGTGGTCGGCGACATCCTTCATTCGCGCGTGGCGCGCTCCGACATCCACGCGCTGACGACGCTGGGCGTGCCCGAGGTGCGCGCAATCGGGCCGCTGACGCTGCTGCCGTCCGGTCTGCAGGAAATGGGGCTGAAGATCTACACCGACATGCGCGAAGGGCTGCGCGGCGTCGATGTGATCATCATGCTGCGGCTGCAGAGCGAGCGGATGCGCGGTGCCTTGCTGCCCTCGGCGCAGGAGTACTACAAGCACTACGGCCTGACCGACGAGAAGCTCGCGCTGGCGGCGCCGGATGCGATCGTGATGCACCCCGGGCCGATGAACCGCGGTGTCGAGATCGACTCGAGCGTTGCCGACGGTCCGCAGGCGGTCATCCTTGATCAGGTCACCTTCGGCATCGCAGTACGGATGGCGGTGATGACGATTCTCGCCTCGAGCTGAACCAGAAACAGCCATGACTAGTTGCGATCATTCAACCGATCACCTGGCGCGCGGGCGCGCGGATTTCGCATGCGATTGACGATACAAAACGGTCGGCTGATCGACCCGAGTGCCGGCCTTGACCAGCAGGCATCCTTGCACCTGCAAGACGGACGGGTGCTGGCGATCGGTGAGGCACCGGCAGGCTTTGTTGCCGATCAGATGGTGGATGCCACCGGGTTGGTGGTCGCGCCGGGTCTGGTGGATCTGGCCGCGCGGCTGCGCGAACCGGGCTTTGAATACCGGGCCACGCTCGAGTCCGAAATGCAGGCTGCGCTGGCCGGCGGCGTCACCAGCCTGTCCTGCCCACCAGATACCGATCCGCCGCTGGACGAACCCGGTCTGGTCGAGATGCTCAAGCATCGCGCGCGTGGGCTCGATGGCGCCAGGCTGTTTCCGCTCGGTGCGCTGACGGTTGGCCTGAAGGGCGAGGTCATCACCGAGATGGCAGAGCTTGCAGAGGCCGGCTGCATCGGGTTTTCGGCGGGTGCTGAAGTGTCGGTCGACACGCAGACGCTGCTGCGCGCGATGCAGTACGCCAAGACCTTCGGCTTTACGGTCTGGCTGCAGCCGCAGGACCCGCAGCTGGCGCGCGGCGGGGTCGCGCACGGCGGGCCGGTGGCAGGGCGCCTGGGGCTGCCGGGCGTACCGGTGATCGCCGAGACGGTCGCGCTGCACACGGTATTCGAGCTGGTGCGCGCCACCGGTTGCCGCGTGCATCTGTGCCGGCTGTCTTCGGCCGCCGGCATCGAGTTGGTGCGCCGCGCCAAGGCTGAGGGCCTGCCGGTCAGCTGCGATATCGCAGTGCATCATCTGCATCTGATCGACGTGGACATCGGCTGGTTCGATAGCCACTATCGGGTACACCCGCCGTTTCGCACGCAGCGCGACCGTGACGCGATCCGGGCCGCGGTTGCCGATGGCACCATCGATGCGATCTGCTCGGACCACACCCCGGTCGATGATGACGCCAAGCTGCTGCCCTTCTCCGAGGCGGAGCCTGGAGTCACCGGGCTTGAGTTGCTGCTGCCGCTGACTCTGAAGTGGGCGCAGGAGGCAGACGTGCCGCTGGCATCGGCGCTGGCGCGCATCAGCATGTGGTAGCCCTGGTCGTAGATCCCGACCGTCACCCTGCCCTTGCCGTCCGGCAGGGTCCGGGGAAGGGCTGCCAGCGCTTTTTCGATCGGTGCCTTGGGGATCACCTGCTCGTTCCTGCCGTAAAGCAC
>JALRBB010000205.1 GCA_023257915.1 Quisquiliibacterium sp.
GTGGTGAGGCCCCGCGGCGGCGATTGTGGGCAGATATTCATAAATCGAACGCGGTCCAGAGTATGCGGCTGGGCGCGGCAGTGTTCCCGCAGCCAGGCGAGATCGGACGACGTCGCCTTCACCGTTCGCATAGTCTTCATCAAAGGTCAGGTTCAGCGTCATGTCGAGCACCTGCTGAACAATCGCATCGCTCCATCCAGAATCACGCAACTCCGGTATCAGCGACACCACGCGGGTATCGCGAGCCAGGAGGCCCTCGTGAATCAGCATGCCGGCTAGCAGGCCGACGAAAGACTTGGTCACCGAAAAGCAGCGATGGGGCAATTGGGCGGACAGGTGTCCGAAATAGCGCTCGTACAGCACTTTCCCGTCGTGCATCACCAGTAGCCCGTCAGTGGCACTGATCTCGAGTGCCCGATCTAGCGTGCAGCGTCCGCCGGCCGGATCGGCAAACTCGAAACGCTCCAGATCTTGTGGCGCGCTCGGCAAACCGGTGATCGGTCCATCGCCGCGCCAGACTGTCGCAGTAGGAACAAGCTCGCGCCAATGGCTGTAGACCCAGCGGTGGCCCGGGTACTGCAGGCGTGCCAGATCGTCGAAACGAATCTGATCTGGAGCTTCCGGGGGGAAGCCTTGCATCAAGGAAGGGGTGAAGGGAGTGCGCATTGAGATCGTGTTGTTTTATAGAGTCTGGCAATCGGTTCCCTGGTCTAGCATCGGCTAGCCCATGGGCGCGATATTACTGGGCGGGCATTGCCGGGTGTTCCACAATCTTTATAACCGTTAGCATTCGGAGCGAAATTCCTGCGGAGTAAAACCCATGCGTGGTCGTGAAGTCCTGATGAACAGTCTCGTCGCCCACGGCGTCGAGCACATATTTGGTAATCCGGGTACCACCGAAAGCCCGCTGCTCGACTCGCTTGCCGACCATCCGTCGGTCGCTTATGTCACGCATCTGCACGAGGGGGTTGCGGTTGGCGCGGCGAGCTATTACGCCCGCGCTGCACGGCGCACCGCAGTCGTCAGCCTGCATGTCGCACCGGGTCTGGGCAATGGCATCGGCATGATTTTCAACGCGCTGAAGGCGAATGCGCCGATGGTCGTCACCGCCGGACAGCAGGACACCCGGATGCTGCGCCGCGAACCGGTGCTCAGCCACGATCTGGCCGCGATGGCTGCGCCGGTCACCAAGTGGAGTACCGAGGTGCGCAGCGCCGACGAGATGGACGAGGTGATGCGCCGTGCGTTCAAGCTCGCCGGCGATCCACCGTATGGGCCGGTGTTCGTGTCGCTCCCAATCGATGTGATGGAGCAGCAAACCAGCAACGATGCCCAGCCGCCTGCCGGGTTGTACCGACTACCGATGCCGGATCCGCAGGGGATCGAGCAAGCGGCGGCACTTTTGCGATCGGCAAGCGCTCCGGCAATCGTCGTCGGTGACGAGATTGCCCGCACCGGGCAGGTCGAGGCCTTGGTGCGTCTGGCGCAGCGGATCGGTGCTCCGGTCTGGTTCGAGGGCATTCGGGGTCATGCCTCATTTCCGAGTGCGCATCCACTGGCACGAGTCAGCCTGCCGTTCGATGCACAAGGAATTGCCCGCTCGCTCGGCGATGCCGATCTGGTGCTGCTGGTGGGTGGACCATTCTTCGAAGAGGTCTGGTTCGCGCAAGGCTCGCCGTTCCCGCCTGGGGCGAGGGTGATCCAGTTGGAGTCCAGCGCTCGCCCGCTTGCGTACAACCATACGGTCGATGTCGGCGTCGTCGGCACTCTGGGTGCCAGCCTGGCTGCGCTCGATGAACGACTTGTGGCGCAGGTCGACCCGCAGTGGATACAGGCGGCTGAACAGCGTTGTCAGCGATTGGCGGAGCAAAAGTCCGCATCGCAACAGGCTTATGAAAACCGTCGGCAAAAGGCCTGGGATCGGCATCCGATTTCGATGCCGCGCGTGATGGCAGAGCTGGCCCGCGCGACCCCGTCCGATGCGCTGATCGTCGAAGAGTCAATCACCGCAAGCGTCGATTTTGCGGCTGCATTCGAGTTTGACGGATCCGACCGGCTGTTTGGTGCACGCGGAGGTGGTATCGGCCAGGGTTTGGCCGGGGCAATCGGCGTGAGCGTTGCGCAGCCCGGACGGCCGGTGTTGTGTGTGTCTGGCGATGGCTCCGCGATGTATTCGATCCAGGCGCTGTGGACTGCGGCGCGCTACAAGCTGCCGATCGTGTTCGTGATTCTGGTCAATCGCGAGTATCGCGTCTTGAAACACAACCTGGATATCTATCGCCAGCGCTTCGATGCGGCTTCTGACAAGCCCTACCCGGAAATGGATCTCGGCGGGCCGCCGATGGGCTTTGTGGAGATGGCCGCGGGCATGGGAGTGGCGGGCGTGCGCATCGACAAGCCAGAACAGCTCGCCGAGGCGATTAGCGCCGCTTTTGCAAGCGGTGGACCCAGGCTCGTGGAAGTTGCAATCGAGGGCAAGCGCTGAACGCGCGGTTTTGCTGACATGACCATCGAGATCCTGACCTGGAACCTGCAATGGTGCCGAGGCTGCGATGGGGCGGTCGATCCGGGACGCATCATCCGAACCATCCGTGAGCTTGGCGACTTCGATCTGCTGTGCCTGCAGGAGGTTGCCGATAATTTCGATGGACTGGCAGGCAGCCAGGGCGAAAATCAATTCGAATTACTGGCGGCCGGGTTTCCGGACTACCACGCGGTCTGCGCGCCAGTGGTTGATACCGCCGCAGCCAATGATCCGCTGGGAAGGCGACGGCGATTTGGCAACATGATCTTGTCGCGTTTGCCGGTTCTGGCGGTGTTTCGGCACTTGTTGCCATGGCCGTATGACCCGAGCTTCACGGACATGCAGCGCGGAGCACTCGAGCTTGTCGTGCAGATGGGCGGCTTGCCGCTGCGCGTCACGACTACGCACCTGGGTTACTACTCGAGTTTGCAACGTCGTACGCAAGTGGAAGCCCTGCGGGACTTGCAGCAGCAGGCCGCGCCGCATGATGCGGATCGCAGCGAGGCGCGGCGAGCCGGCAGTCCTTACGAACGCATTGCACGTCCGGTCAGCAGCATTCTCTGCGGCGACTTCAATTTCGCGCCTGACTCAGCGGAATATGCGCGGATGCAGCAGCCTTTGACCGGCAATTTGCCTGCCTACCGTGACGCCTGGCATCTGGCCAACTCCGGACAGCCGCATGCGCATACTGTGGGCCTGTACGACCGCGGCCAATGGCCAAAGCCCTTCGCCTGTGACTTCTTTTTCGTGTCGGAGGATCTTGCACCGCGGGTGCGCAGCGTCAGGGCCGAGTCGCGGACTGATGCATCCGATCATCAGCCGCTCATGTTGCGCCTGGCAGGCCAATCGGTCTGAGGTCCTGTGGCGCAGTTGGATCCTGGCGCGCGGCGATGTGCAGGAGGGCCATGCCGGACAGGCCCGGCGCGCTCGAACAGGAAAAGTTGTCACCCAGCTCCAGTACGCCCGGCAAGGGGCGATCACCCCGGAGATGGAATTCGCTGCGATT
>JALRBB010000215.1 GCA_023257915.1 Quisquiliibacterium sp.
ACTCGGCGGTCAGCCAGCCCTGCCCCCGGCCTTTCAAAAATCCAGGAACCCGGTCTTCGATGCTGGCAGTACAAAGCACCCGGGTATCGCCAAATTCGACCAGCACCGAGCCTTCGGCGTGTTTGGTGAAACCGCGCGTCAGACGGACCGGGCGCAGCGCATCGAACGCGCGCCCGTCGGGGCGGCGTATCTGGAGATCGGAAGTTGTTTTCATCGACCGCATTCTACGGCGCGCCCGGCCTTGTCGGCCAAACCTTGCGATACGCTCAGCGCTTGCCTGCGCGATCGATCGCTTCGCGAATCTCCCGAACCGCACGCTCGATGTCGGCATCCGACATCGGTTCGGCGGGCCCGCCGGCGTCCTGACCGAATACGATCGTCGAGGTGACCGCACCGTCCAGGGCCGCGTCAACTGACAAGGTGTCGATCATCCGATCCGGGTCATCCCAGCTCATCAACAGGGCGGTCGCATTGTCTGCGTACCGCCCCGCTGCCCGGACCGCGTCGGCCACCAGCATCGGCACGACCGAACTGACCGTCCCCTGGCAGACCCGTTCGCACAACCCTGGCTCGTCAAAGCCTGCCCAGAGACCGTCGGAACACAACAGCAAGCGATCGCCAGGCTCCAGTGCATCCGGCCCGGACAACTCGATCGCTGGCGCCTGCGGTGAACCCAGACAGGTCAGCACCTTGTTGCGCTCCGGGTGATTCTTCTGCTGCTCCGGTCGCAACAGACCCATCGCCACCAACTGTTCGACTTTCGAGTGATCCCGGGTCCTGCGCACCAGGCGGCCGCCGCGCAGCCAGTACAGGCGGGAATCACCGGCGTGCGCCCACCAGACACGCCCATCCTGCACGATGCAGGCGACGATGGTCGTTCGCGGTGCCTCCCGCAAGCGATGGATTACCTGATAGCGAAGCATCTCGCGATGCGCATGCTCGAGCGCATACAACAAAAATCGCGCGGGATCCGGCAGCTCGGGCCTTGCCGCCTTCTGAAAAAGCATCGCCACCGTCTGCATCGCAATCTGCGCCGCGACTTCGCCGCGCAAGTGACCGCCCATGCCGTCGGCCACCAGCATCAACAGCGCATCCTTCGTGAAGCAATAGCCCATGCGGTCCTGATTGACCGAGCGAGCGCCGATATCACTGTCCTGGAAAATCGAAAATCGCATCGGGACGGCCGTATCAGACCTTCGGGTTTGTCTTGGCATCGTCATCGCGACGCCGACCGGTCAATCGCACGGCGAGCGTATCGAGCCAGCGTGGCAGGCCCGGGGATTTCGCCTCGGCTTCGCCCGGCACAAGGGGGCTGCCAGCACGCATCGCGCGCTGCAATGCGAAGAGGCTCTGTGGACGCTCGAGCGGATTCAGGCGCAGGCACCAGGTCACGATGTCGACCAGATGGCGCGAGTAGCGCTCCTCCAGTTCGATCAGATTGCGCGCCATCTTGTCGTCCAAAGGACGCTCATCCGCCTGCTGAGGCGGCACGCCCTTCATGCAGGCGTAGAGGCTGGCCCCGAGCCCGTAGATATCGGTCCACGGCCCGAGCTTTTGTGCCTTGCGGTACAGCTCCGGGGCGGCAAACCCCGGCGTATACATCGGAAACAGCTTCGGGGCGTCCTGCGTCAGCGTCTGGCGGGCCGCACCGAAATCCAGCAGGATTGGCGTGCCGTCCGTTCGCAAGTAGATGTTCGCCGGCTTCAGGTCGAGATGCAAAAGCCGGTTCGCATGCACTTCGCGCAGACCGCTGATGACCTCGTCGAATATCCGTCGAAGGTGATGCTCAGCGATCACGCCTGCATTTGCCTGTGCGCGGCTGCGCCGGATCACTTCCTGCAGGCTGCGCCCCTGCTCATACGCCATGACCATGTACACGGTCTCATTGGCCCGGAAAAAATTCACGACCCTGACGACGTTTGGGTGCATGATCCGGGCCAGCGCCCGGCCCTCCTCGAAGAAGCACTTCAGGCCGTTGCGATAAACCTCGAGATTTTCAGTGGAGATCGTCGGCACCAGTTCTCCGGCCTCGCGCCTGACTAGCGTGCTCGGGAGAAACTCCTTGACCGCATAGCGCTCGCCAGCCCGGTCATCGGCCAAATACACGATGGAAAACCCGCCGCTCGAGATCTTTCTTAAAATACGGTAGCCGCCGATCTCAAGGCCGTCCGGCAAGGGTGCATTTTTCTGGCTGGCCATGCAGTTGATACTTGCGGTGCGGTTCGGGTCGCCGTGCCAATCCGACAAGTGCCGGGCGACGCGTGTCGATTCAGCGCCGAATCCTTTGTGCTCGATGTGCCGTTGCTCTGTGTTCTTATTCTTATACCAGCCCTGAACGCTTTTACCCACGACGTGTCCAAGACCGCAAACATCCAGAGCATGACCGGCTACGCCAGCGCCAGCCGGGACAGCAGCGCCGGGCGCCTGCAGATCGAGTTGCGCAGCATCAATTCGCGCTTTCTCGATCTCGCCTTCCGGATTCCCGACGAGTTGCGCAGCGTCGAGCCGGTGTTACGGGAGCTCATTAGCGCTGCCGTGGCCCGTGGCAAGGTCGAATGCCGCGTATCGGTGCAAAAGCTGCCCGGATCGGCGCGCCAGCCAACGATCGACCGCACGCTGCTGGGTCAGCTGCTGTCTGCCGCCGCGGAAATCCGTGCCGAGGCACCCGGCGCACAAGCGCTGTCAATGGGGGAGCTGATGCGATGGCCGGGGCTGTTCGTTGAACCGGTCGCCGATGCGGACGCCATGCTTGCCGAGCTCACCGAACTCGCCCATGAGGCGATTGCAGAACTTGGCATCAGCCGCCGCCGCGAAGGCTCGCGACTCGGCCAGGCCATCCTGGAGCGTTGCACGAAGATGCGCGAGATCGTCCGCCAGCTCGACGGCAGGGTTCCAGAGCTACTGGCCGCCTTCGAGCAGCGCCTGGTCGAGCGACTGCGCAGTGCGCTGACCGATGCCTCGTCCGGGGTCGCGTTGCCGCTTGACGAGATCATGGAGCGGGTTCGCCAGGAAGTCGTGGTCCACGGTCTTCGGATCGACGTCGCCGAGGAGTTATCCCGTCTGGCAGTACATCTCGATGAGCTGGAGCGCGTCGTGACCGGCAGCGGACCGGTCGGCAAGCGCCTCGACTTCCTGATGCAGGAGCTCAACCGCGAAGCCAATACGCTCGGCTCGAAGGCCGCCAGCATCGATCTGACCGGCTCGGCGGTCGATATGAAGCTTCTGATCGAACAGATCCGCGAACAGGTGCAAAACCTTGAGTGATACCCACCCCAGCCACCCGGCAGATCCGACCGGGTCTGGCCCCTCCGGCGCCGCCGGTGCCTCGCAGGCGGATGCCACTGCGAGCGGCGCCGGGAGCTTGTTCGTCATCGTGGCCCCATCGGGTGCCGGTAAAACTTCGCTGGTGCGCGCGCTGATGCAGCAGCGGCCCGCGGTCGAATTGTCGATTTCGTTCACCACGCGCCAGCCCCGGCCCGGCGAACAGGACGGACGCGACTATTGGTTCATCTCTCGGTCAGACTTCGAGCGCCGGCGTGAAGCCGGAGAGTTTCTGGAGTGGGCCGAGGTTCACGGCAATCTGTACGGCACGTCGCGCGCCTGGATCGCCGAGCGCACAGGCGCCGGGCATGACATCGTGCTCGAGATCGACTGGCAGGGAGCCGCCCAGGTGCAGGCGATGTTTCCGGATGCCGTGGGTATCTTCATCGCCCCGCCCACCATGGAAACCCTGCGCGAGCGACTCAGGGCCCGTGGGCAGGATTCCGACGAGGTCATTGAACGCCGGATGGCGGCGGCGCGTGGCGAATTGGCGCAGGCTCACCGATGCCAATATGTTATTCTTAATCAAGACTTTGCAAGCGCTTTGCAGCAGTTGGTTTGCATCGTCGACAGTGCCGGGTTGCGCTTCCAAAAGCAGCGTGCCCGCAAGCCCGAATTGTTCGGTCGCCTGTTTGCTTCCCAGGACGGCGACCGCTTCGCTCCCTAGCGATTGCCGACCCGGTCGGTTGATCGCGGATTTACTGAGGTTTCCCCCATGGCGCGCATCACGGTCGAAGACTGCCTGAAACAGATCCCCAACCGCTTCGAGCTGGCTCTCGCGGCAACCTACCGCGCCCGCATGCTCGCGCAAGGTCATACGCCCAAGGTGGACAATAAAGACAAGCCCACGGTTCTGGCTCTGCGCGAAATCGCCGCCGGCAAGGTCGGTGTCGAGATGCTGCGAAGGGTCCCAACCTGACGCGCGGGCATTCCGCCTTCCAATGGATTCCTCCGGAGGCCCCAGCCAGTCGGCTCCATTGACGCAGCCTGACACTGCGCCTAGCCGGTCGCGCAAAGCCTCCAGTCGCAAGCGAAGCCTTCGCGACGACACGCCTGATGATGCCTACGACGCATCCTTCGCTAGAGCCCCCGACAGCCGCAAGGTCGCAACCCTCGCGAGCCTGACGCGCAAGCTCGGCACCTACCTTGAAGCGGCCGACATCCGCCGCATCAAGGAAGCCTATCGATTCAGCGACTCCGCCCACCTCGGGCAATTTCGCACCAGCGGCGAGCCCTACATCTCGCATCCGATCGCGGTCGCTGAAATCTGCACCGGCTGGCATCTGGATACTGAATCGCTGATGGCGGCGCTGCTTCACGATGTCATGGAAGACTCCGGCATCACGAAGCAGGAGCTGGCCGAGCGATTCGGCCCGCAGGTTGCCGAGCTGGTCGACGGCTTGTCCAAACTTGATCGGCTCGAGTTTTCCTCAAAAGAGCATCAGCAGGCCGAGAGCTTTCGCAAGATGTTGCTGGCGATGGCCCGCGACCTGCGTGTGATCCTGATCAAGCTGGCCGATCGGGTGCACAACATGCGCACGCTCGATGCGGTCGATCCGGCCAAGCGGCGCCGCGTCGCTCTGGAAACCAGCGAGATCTACGCCCCGATTGCCAATCGTCTGGGTCTTCGCGAGTTGTACCTGGAACTGCTCGATCTGTCGTTCCGGGCGCGGTACCCGAATCGCCATCAGGTGTTGCGCAAAGCCATGCTGGCGGCCCGCGGCAACCGCCGCGAGGTGCTGTCGCGCATTCTCGATGCGATGCGCAAGAATCTGTCGGATGCGGGTCTCAAGGCCGATGTCTACGGGCGCGAGAAATCGCTCTGGGGCATCTACATGAAGATGGTGGCCCGCCATCTATCGTTCACGCAGGTGCTCGACATCTACGGTTTTCGGGTGGAAGTCGACTCAATTCCTGACTGCTACCTGGCTTTAGGCGTACTGCATGCCACGTTCAAACCGGTGCCCGGCCGATTCAAGGACTACATCGCAATCCCCAAGGTCAACGGCTACCAGTCACTGCACACCACGCTAGTCGGTCCGTTTGGCACCCCGATCGAGTTCCAGATCCGCACTCATGCGATGCAACGGGTCGCCGACTCGGGGGTGGCTGCGCACTGGCTGTACAAGGCCGAAGACGAGAAATTCTCCGACCTCGAAAAACAGACTCATCAGTGGCTGCAGTCCCTGCTCGACATCCAGAGCCAGACCGGCGATTCGATGGAATTCATCGAGCATGTCAAGGTCGACTTGTTCCCCGACGCGGTCTATGTATTCACTCCGCGCGGTCAGATCCGCTCGCTGCCACGCGGCGCCACCGTGGTCGACTTCGCCTACAGTGTGCACACCGAGGTGGGCAACCAGGCGGTGGCTGCGCGCGTGAACCAGAATCCGGTTGCCCTGCGAACCGAACTGCACAACGGCGACGTGGTCGAGGTGATCACAGACCCGAACTCCAAGCCCAATCCGGCGTGGCTCAGCTTCGTGCGTACCGGAAAGTCGCGTGCCGAAATCCGCCATGCGCTGCGCACGCTCAAACACTCCGAGTCGCTGGAACTCGGGCGCCGCCTACTCGAACAGGCTTTGTCGGCGCTACGGCTATCGCCCCATGAGATCGACCCTGCGTTGTTCGAGAAAGCCGCTCGCGACTCGGGAGCCAAAACGGTCGAAGA
>JALRBB010000270.1 GCA_023257915.1 Quisquiliibacterium sp.
AGATAGCCGGCTGCACGCGCCTCTTCAAGGGCTTCCTCGAAGCGCTTGTAGACGTCGAAGATCTCGCCGTGGATGTAGTTGTAGCCGGTCTGCACGCCCATCGCGTAGGCGGCGATCGCCATGCCTTCGATGACGATGTGCGGGTTGTAGCGCAGGATGTCGCGATCCTTGAACGTACCCGGCTCGCCCTCATCAGAATTGCACACGAGGTACTTCGCGCCCTGGAACTGCCGGGGCATGAAGCTCCACTTCAGTCCGGACGGAAAACCCGCACCACCGCGACCACGCAAACCCGAAGCCTTGACTTCGGCAATCACCTGCTCGGGCGTGAGACCTTCCTGCAGGATCTTGCGCAGCGCCTTGTACCCGTCGCGCGCTTCGTAGTCTTTCAGGTGCCAGCCATCGGGCGAATTCAGACCCGCGTAGATCTGCGGCTGGATATGCCTGCCGTGAAAGCAGGTTTCCATCGAACGCACATCAGCCAGGCTGGCGCGAAAATCACTTGCCCCCATCACTGGCTCCGTGCACTGGATTTCAGTTCATCGATCAGCGCGTCAAGTTTCTCCGCGCCCATGAAACTGCACATCCGCTTGTTGTTGACCAGCAGCACCGGGGCATCGCCACAGGCGCCAAGGCATTCGCTCTCCTTGAGCGTAAACAGACCGTCGGCCGTGGTCTCGTTGTAGTCGATACCGAGCTTTTGCTTCAGATACTCACCCGCTTTGGCACCATCGCGCAGCGCGCAGGGCAGGCAGGTGCACACCGCAAGCTTGAACTGGCCAGGCCGCGTGGTGTCGTACATGTTGTAAAAGGTGGCGACTTCATGAACCGCGATGGCCGGCATGCCCAGGTAGCTGCCGATGTCGTCGATGACCTCG
Organism: Quisquiliibacterium sp.; assembly: GCA_023257915.1. Classification (GTDB taxonomy): domain Bacteria; phylum Pseudomonadota; class Gammaproteobacteria; order Burkholderiales; family Burkholderiaceae_E; genus Quisquiliibacterium. The sequence goes on from JALRBB010000270.1 coordinate 879, forward strand.
GGCGACACCCAGCCAGCTTCGTCCTGCGCAATAGCCAGCGCAGCCATGACCGCGGACTGCTTCTGGTCCGACGGGTACTTGGCCACTTCGCGATCGATCAGCGCATAGGCGCTGTCGCTGAGCAGCCGCTTGGGATTGGGTACCGCACTCACCGGTCGATCTCCCCGAAAACGATGTCGAGCGTGCCGATGATCGTGACCACGTCCGCCAGCATGTGGCCGCGCGACATCTCGTCAAGCGCCTGCAGATGGACGTACCCCGGCGCGCGAATCTTCAGGCGATAGGGCTTGTTGGCGCCGTCGGCGACCAGATAGACGCCGAACTCGCCCTTGGGGTGTTCGACGCCCGCGTAGCATTCGCCGGCCGGAACATGGAAGCCTTCGGTGAAGAGCTTAAAGTGATGAATCAGCTCTTCCATGTTCGACTTCATCGCAACCCGCGACGGCGGAGCAACCTTGTGGTTGTCGGTCATCACCGGGCCGGGATTGTTGCGCAGCCACTCGACGCACTGGCGGATGATCCGGTTGCTCTGGCGCATCTCCTCGACGCGCACCAGGTAGCGGTCATAACAATCGCCATTGACGCCCACCGGAATATCAAAATCCATCCGGTCATAGACCTCATAAGGCTGCTTCTTGCGCAAATCCCACTCGATG
>JALRBB010000376.1 GCA_023257915.1 Quisquiliibacterium sp.
GCACAGCAACTACGAGATCGACCTGTTCCAGGATCTGATCCGCGCTGCCGCCCGCGAAACCGGTGCTACCGATCTTTCCTTGCCGTCCTTGCGCGTGATCGCCGATCACATCCGTGCCTGCGCGTTCATGATCGTCGACGGCGTCATCCCCGGCAACGAGGGACGCGGCTACGTGCTGCGCCGGATCATCCGGCGAGCGCTGCGTCACGGCTACAAGCTTGGTCGCAAGGAGCCATTCTTTTATCGCCTGGTCGAAGACCTCGACCTGGGCATGGGTACGGCGTATCCGGAACTCACCGCGGTCAAGGCACGGGTCGCCGAGGTGCTGCGCCTGGAGGAGGAGCGCTTTGGCGAGACCCTCGAGCACGGGATGGCCATTCTCGAGTCGGCACTGGCTGGCGGCACCAAGCTGCTCGATGGCGAGACCGCGTTCAAGCTCTACGACACCTACGGATTTCCGCTCGATCTCACCGCCGATGTATGCCGCGAACGCGGTGTCGGCGTCGATGACGCCGGCTTTAACGTCGCGATGGATCGCCAGCGCGAACAGGCGCGTGCGGCTGGCAAGTTCAAGATGGGTGAGTCGATCACCTATGACGGCGTGCGCACCGAATTTATCGGATACGACGCGCAGATCGGTGATGCGCGCATCACGGGTCTGTATGTCGACGGAACCGCGGTCGAACGCGTCTCAGCCGGGCAAAACGCGATCCTGGTGCTGGACACCACGCCGTTCTACGCGGAGTCGGGTGGCCAGGTCGGCGACTGCGGTCTGATCAGCACCGGCAAGGCTGGCGAGGCACTGTTCGAGGTGCGAGACACGCAAAAGATCCAGTCCGACGTGTTTGGGCATCACGGCAGGCTGCAGCGCGGTGAGTTGCGGATTGGCGACAAGGTGCATGCCTCGGTCGATCAGGTGCGCCGCATGCGCACGATGCGCAATCACTCCGCCACGCACCTGATGCACAAGGCCTTGCGCGAAGTGCTCGGCTCGCATGTGCAGCAAAAGGGCTCTCTGGTCGATCCGGACAAGACCCGCTTCGACTTCAGCCATGATGCGGCGCTTAGTACCGAACAGTTGCGTCGGGTCGAAGAGATCGTCAATCGCGAGATTTTGAGTAACGGCGCCACGCAGGCGCAGGTCATGGCCTTTGACGATGCGGTCAAGGGCGGTGCGATGGCGCTGTTCGGCGAAAAGTACGGCGATTCCGTGCGGGTGCTCGATATCGGCTTTTCGCGCGAACTGTGTGGCGGCACGCATGTCACGCGGACAGGCGACATTGGACTGTTCAAGGTGGTCGCCGAAGGTGGCGTCGCTGCGGGCATCCGACGCGTTGAGGCGGTGACCGGCGATAACGCCCTCGACTGGGTGCAGCGCCTGTCGACCAGCCTCGGCGAGGCGGCCGCTGCTGCGAAAGCTCCGGTCTCGGAACTGACCCAGAAGATCGAGCAGATGCTCGACAATGCCAAGGCGCTGGAAAAGGAGCTCGCCAGGCTCAAGTCCAAGCTGGCTTCGTCGCAGGGCGAGGATCTGGCCGCACAGGCGGTGGATGTCAACGGCATCAAGGTGCTGGCCGCCAAGCTTGAGGGGGCTGACGTCAAAACCTTGCGCGAGACGGTCGACAAGCTCAAGGACAAGCTGAAAACGGCGGCCGTGGTGCTCGCGGCGGTCGACGGCAGCAAGGTGAGCCTGATCGCTGGTGTGACTGCCGATGCGACCGCCAAGGTCAAGGCGGGTGAACTGGTGAACTTCGTTGCGCAGCAGGTCGGCGGCAAGGGTGGCGGGCGGCCCGACATGGCGCAAGCCGGTGGCACCGATCCGTCGGGTCTGCCCGGCGCGCTGGCCGGCGTTGCGAGCTGGGTCGGCGAGCGGGCCTGACCCGCGGCTCGCGTTCATCACCGGCATCAGGCAATCCCTACCCTGGACCCGCTCAAGACTGAGGTGCCGGACAGGCAGCCGACGATCCATGCCTTGATCGGCTTGTCGATGCTCGGCTACTGCGCGTTCGCGGCCAGCCGGCTGTCGGTCTCGCTGGCGGCTATTCATCTGCAGGCACCGACCTATGTGGTCGGCCTGTTGTTGTCCCTGTATGCGTTGCTGCCGATGTTGCTGTCGGTGTCGCTCGGGCGCTGGATTGACCGGATCGGAACCCGCCGACCGATGTTGATCGGGCTGGTCGGGTTGATGGTGGCTTACGTGGTTCCGGCTGTCTGGACCGAATTGCCAGCCCTGTTTTTCAACAGTGCTGCGTCCGGCCTGAGCTTCATGATGTTTCACATCTGCGTGCAAAAGCTCACCGGCGAGATCGGCGACGAAGGCGATCGTGTGCGCAATTTCGGACTGCTCAGTGTCGGCTATTCCGCCTCGGGCTTCATCGGCCCGGTCTCGGCGGGCTGGCTGATTGACCATGTCAGTGGCGACCGACCGCACAGGGCTGCGTTCATCCTCTCGCTTGCTCTGATCATGATCACGTTTGCCGTGCTGCGGTGGCGCCTGCGGTTCAGGGAGCAGGTCAAGCCGGCAAGTGCCGAGCGTCAGGTCAAGGGGCGGGTGCTGGATCTGCTCAAGACCCCGCAACTGCGCCGCTTGTACATCGCGGTCGTGATGATTGCCAGTGCCTGGGAACTGCAGATGTTCCTGGTGCCGGTGCAGGGTTCGAAGATCGGCTTGAGTGCAGGCCAGATCGGGATGGTGCTTGGAGCGTTTTCGGCAGCAACCTTCACAGTGCGCACGCTGATTCCGCTGCTCTCCAAGCGCTTTAGCGAATGGCAGTTGATCGGTCTGGCGAAGTGCGTATCGGCGGTGGTCTATCTCGCGTTTCCGCTGGTCTCCAGCCATTACGGCCTGATCGCGCTGTCGTTTGCGCTTGGGTTTGGGCTGGGCGTCGGCCATCCGTCGGTGATGGCCGTGCTGCACAAGGTCACGCCTCCCGGGCGCCTGGGCGAGGCAGTGGGCTTGCGCATGGCGATGGTCACTGCGACGCAGACCGCGCTACCGACGGCCTTCGGGGCCCTGGGAACCGCCTTGTCCACTGTGCTGACCGGTTCGCTGGTGTTCGCGCCAATGTTCTGGGGGGTGGCGGTGATGGTCGGGTTCGGCGGCGTGTCGGCGCTGCGCAACCGGGGCGACTGATCGCAGCCTGGCGATCGTCGGGCGCTTGATCTGGGGGCCGGTCTAATCTGGAATGGATCGCGTGGACATTGGCGCCGTCGCGCCGCCAGGCGGATAGAATTCGTCGCCATGAATGCCAATGCCCCCCTGAACGTCCTGGCCGCAGACGCAAATCCGGCCACTTCCCTCGAGCAACGCTACGGCGCCGCGATGCCCTCGCTGGGCGCCGCGCCGAACGCGGTCATCGAGTCGCTGCTCGGCCATCGCACCGTGCGTGCGTTCAGCGATTCGCCCTTGCCCGAGGGCACGCTCGAATGGCTGGTCGCCTCGGCACAGTCCGCAGCGACCTCGTCTAACCTGCAGTGCTGGAGTGTGGTTGCAGTGCAGGATCCGCAGCGTCGGGCTCGCCTGTCAGTGCTGGCCAATAACCAGGCGCATGTGCGCGACTGTCCGCTGCTGCTGATCTGGATCGCCGACCTGTCGCGTTTGGATCGGGCTGGTGAAAAGACCGGTATTGCGACGGCTGGCAACCAGTATCTGGAGATGTTCCTGGTCGCTGCGGTCGATGCAGCACTGGCCGCGCAGAACGCGACAGCGGCAGCGGAATCGCTTGGACTGGGAACCTGCTATATCGGCGCAATGCGCAATCATCCGGAGAAGGTCGCGCAGGAGCTTGGCCTGCCGTCGGATGCGTTTGCGATCTTTGGCCTGTGTGTCGGCGTTCCCGACGAGACGCGTCCGGCGTCGGTCAAGCCGCGGCTTGCGCAGTCGGCGATCCTGCATCACGAGCAATATCGCGTCGAGAACGAGCCGGCGGCGGTCGTTGATTACGATCAGGTGATGCGCGGATTCCAGCGCTCGCAGAACATGAAGGAAGTTGACTGGTCTGCGCAGTCGGCCGAGCGCGTGTCCGGCCCGGGCAGCCTGTCGGGTCGCGACCGGCTCGTCAGCGCCTTGCGTGCGCTGGGTTTCGGTCTCGAGTAAATCTCTGAAGGAAGTTAGCCATGAGCAACGACAGCCAGTACACGCCGCCGAAGGTCTGGGAGTGGAAGCAAGGCAACGGCGGGCGCTTCGCCAATATCAACCGGCCGATATCGGGGGCGACCCACGAGAAAGATTTGCCGGTCGGCAAGCATCCGCTGCAGTTGTATTCGCTGGCCACGCCCAATGGCGTCAAGGTCACGGTGATGCTGGAAGAACTGCTCGCGATGGGCCATGCCGGCGCCGAGTACGATGCCTGGCTGGTCCGTATCAACGAGGGCAATCAGTTCGGCAGCGGCTTCGTTGCGGCCAACCCGAACTCGAAGATTCCGACGCTGGTCGACCACAGCGGTCCTACGCCGCGTCGTGTCTTTGAGTCCGGATCGATCCTGTTCTATCTCGCTGAGAAGTTCGATGCGTTGCTGTCGAAGGACATCGACATGCGCACCGAGACAATGAACTGGCTGTTCTGGCAGATGGGAGCTGCGCCTTACCTGGGCGGCGGCTTCGGTCACTTCTACGCCTATGCGCCGGTCAAGATCGAGTATGCGATCGATCGTTTTGCGATGGAGACCAAGCGCCAGCTCGACCTGCTCGACAAGCAGCTGGGTCGGCATGAGTACATTGCCGGCAGCGAATACTCAATCGCCGACATCGCGATCTGGCCCTGGTACGGTGCGCTCGCCAAGGGATTGCTGTACGAATCCGGCGAGTTCCTGCAGGTGCAGGAATACAAAAACGTGAACCGTTGGGCCGACATGCTGCTCGAGCGGCCCGCGGTGCGCCGTGGCCGCATGGTCAATCGCGTGATGGGCGACCCGGCCAGCCAACTGCGCGAACGCCACGACGCCAGCGATTTCGAGACGCGCACGCAGGACAAGCTGCAGGAGTGATGCTTGGCAGGGCGGCGAGCGTTCGTATGTCCGCCGCACCGATCGTTTTGTGCCGACGCCTTTGTTTCTCGAACCGCTGTGCGCTCTCGCGAGCCGGCGCGAGCCGCTTGGGCGCTCGGGCGGCTAAGGCTGCGGCCCGGCTGCGCCGGGCTTCCCTC
>JALRBB010000453.1 GCA_023257915.1 Quisquiliibacterium sp.
TGCCAGAACTCCATGTCTTCAAGCGGAATGCCGGCACGCGCCGCGATTCCCATGCCGTCACCAGTGTTGATGAACGCATTGGTCGAGGCCGCCCAGATCCGACCGGCGCCGCCGGTGGCAAACACCGTGACCTTCGACTCCAGGATCATGACTTCGCCGGTTTCCATCTCGAGCGCGACCACGCCAACGCAGTCACCTTCCGAGTCGCGGATGATGTCCAGCGCCATCCATTCGACGAAGAACTGGGTACGAGCTCGCACATTACGCTGGTACAGCGTGTGCAGCAGCGCGTGTCCGGTGCGGTCTGCGGCTGCACAGGCACGCTGAACCGGCTTCTCGCCAAAGTTGGCAGTATGGCCACCGAACGGGCGCTGATAAATCGTACCGTCGGGATTCCGATCAAACGGCATGCCGAAATGCTCAAGCTCGTACACCACCTTGGGCGCTTCGCGGCACATGAACTCGATGGCGTCCTGGTCGCCCAGGTAGTCAGACCCCTTGACGGTGTCAAACATGTGCCAGTACCAGTTGTCCTCGCTCATGTTGCCCAACGAGGCGCCAATACCGCCTTGCGCGGCTACCGTGTGCGAGCGGGTCGGAAATACCTTCGAGAGAACCGCAACGTTGTAGCCGGCCTCGGCCAGTTGCAGCGAGCAGCGCATTCCCGCGCCACCAGCCCCGATGATCACCGCGTCGAACTTGCGGCGCGGCAGGTTGTTAGCAAGATGGTTCAACACGTCTGCCATCTCAGACTCTCCAAAGAATAATCACTGCCCAGCAGGCATAGCCAACCAGCGCAAGAATAGTGAGGACCTGCAACAGCAGGCGGACGCCGGTGGGCTTGATGTAGTCCATATAGATGTCGCGCACACCGATCCATGCATGCCAGGAAAGCGAGATCAGTGCGAGCACCGTGCAGACTTTCATCCAGCCGGAGCCGAAAATTGCCGCCCAGCTGCCGTAGTCGAGCGTGGGCGTCGCAAGCAGCGTAACCAGCAGGATCAGTGTGTAGGCCGCGAGCACGAGCGCGGTGATCCGCTGAGCGAGCCAGTCCTTCAGCCCATAGTGCGCGCCAACAACGATTCGTTTGGTGGTCATGTCAGAACACTCCGAACAACTTCAGACCGACGACGAAGGTGAGCGCCAGGCTCACGACCAGAACCGATAGCGCGGTACCGCGGGCCTGTTCCTTGTCGAGGGCGAGGTGCACGTCCATCACCAGGTATCGGATCCCGGCGCAAAAGTGATGCAGGTAGGCCCAGATCAGCGCGAGCAGCACAAGCTTGGCGAACCAGCCCGAGACGATCGCGCGATAGTTCTCGAAGCTGATCTCGGATGTCAGGCTTTGCTCAAACAGGTACAGGATGAACGGAATGCCGACCAGGAACATCAGCGCACCGCTGATCCGGTGAAGGATCGAGACGATGCCGGCGAGCGGAAGCCGATAGCTGCTGAGCTGAAAGACATGAATATTGCGAAACTCGGGTCGGGATTTGGCCCCCGCCCTGCCGGCCACTTCAGCCATGAACGAAACCTCCGTGCGGTGCAACTTCAATGACGAAAAACCTGCGCATTTTGACCGAAAAATTCCCGAGGCACTAATCAACCATTTCGCTCTAACGAGAATCAGCCGAGTTCGTTGTGATAATGGAGCTCATCGGTCAGGTAAAACCCGCGTCTCAACTCGACCGGCTGATCGTTGTAGGTGAATGTTGTGCGCTCAACGAGCAACAACGGCGCGCCGACGGGTACCCTGAGCTCCGTGGCGACCGACTCATCGGCCGAGACCGCTCGCAGGCGTTCCGATGCGCGGATCATCCGAGTACCGAATTCCTCCTCGAACAGCGCGTAAAGGGGACCGATGTGCGAAGACAGTCGCTCCGCGGTCAGGCCCTTGAACAGCCCACCGGGAAGCCAGATCTCATCGAGCACCGCGGGACGCCCGCCGAACGACAGCAGCCGGCGAACCTGCACCACCGACTCGCCCGAGCGCAGCCGTAGCTGCCGGGCGATGTCGACCGGTGCCCGCAGCCGGCGACAATCGAGAATCCGACTGTGCATGTCGCCGGGCGCCTCTCCGTGCTCGGTGCGCAACCGCAAAAACCGGAACTGCGCGCGCGCTTCCTGATGGCTGGCAACGAAAGTGCCCCGCCCTTGGCGTCGCACCAACAGGTTTTCAGCGGCAAGCTCATCGATTGCCTTGCGCACCGTGCCCTGGCTGACGCCGAATCGCGCCGCGAGCTCAAGTTCGCTGGGGATTGCCTCGCCCGGCTTCCATTCGCCACCCTGCAAGCTGCCGGTGAGCAAGGCCTTGATCTGGCGGTACAGCGGACTGAACGTTGGCGCCTTCGCGCGGTCAGTGAGTGGCAACATGGCGCTCATGGATCGCATTCAATCATAGTCAGCCGCGCATTTCAATAATTTATGTCTTATATAAGATATATCAGCAACTTGACTTCACTAACGCGGCTACCTACACTTTCCGGCTATCCAGTTTGCGGCCTCGCGCATCGCTCTCGTTGGTGCCGGACCGACCCCGAAGTCTTTCTTCCCAAGGAGCCCCCTGATGTCCAAACCCGTCAAGCGCGTCGCCGTCACTGGTGCCGCCGGTCAGATCGGCTACAGCCTGCTGTTTCGCATCGCCAATGGCGACATGCTCGGCAAGGACCAGCCGGTGATCCTGCAGTTGCTGGACATCACACCGGCTTTGCCGGCGGTGCGCGGGGTCGTGATGGAGCTCGAGGACTGTGCGTTTCCGCTGCTGCAGGGCGTCGTCGTGACCGATGACCCGAAAGTTGCGTGTCGCGATGCTGACTGCGCCGTGCTGGTCGGCGCCCGCCCCCGCAGCAAGGGCATGGAGCGCAAGGACCTTCTCGAGGCCAATGGCGCCATCTTCACGGTGCAAGGTCGCGCGCTCGACGAAGCGGCCAAGCGTGACTGCAAGATCCTGGTCGTTGGCAATCCTGCCAACACCAACGCCTACATCGCCATGAAGTCCGCTCCGGGCCTGAACAAGGCGAACTTCACCGCAATGCTGCGCCTTGACCACAACCGCGCGGTCTCGCAGCTGGCTGCCAAGACTGGCAAGGCAGTCTCTTCGATCGAAAAGATGATCGTCTGGGGCAACCACTCGCCGACGATGTATCCCGACTACCGGTTTGCCACCATCGACGGTCAGTCGCTCAAGGACATGATCAACGACGACGCCTGGAATCGTGACACCTTTATTCCGACCGTCGGCAAGCGCGGCGCCGCAATCATTGAAGCGCGTGGCCTGTCCTCGGCCGCATCCGCGGCTAACGCCGCGATTGACCACATGCGCGACTGGGTTCTCGGCACCAACGGTCGCTGGGTCACCATGGGCATCCCTTCGGATGGCTCCTACGGCATTCCCGAGGACATCATGTACGGCGTCCCGGTCACGTGCGAAAACGGTCAGTACCAGCGCGTCACCGGACTGGAGATCGACGAGTTCAGCCGCTCGCGGATGGACGCAACACTCGCCGAGCTCCACGAAGAGCGCGATGGCGTCAAGCATCTGCTCGGCTGACCCAGGCCCTGCCCGACCCGCGCCTGGTCGCGGGTCCGAACGACCCGCCCAGACCAACTGCCTGACGCCCAGGAGCCCCGGATGACACCAGGCCAGAAGTTTCGCGCCGCGCTTGCCGCGGAAAAACCGCTCCAGATCATCGGCGCGATCAATGCCAACCATGCGCTGCTGGCAAAACGCGCCGGCTACCGCGCCATTTACTTGTCCGGAGGTGGCGTTGCTGCCGGCTCGCTGGGCTTGCCCGACCTGGGCATTTCGGGCCTCGACGACGTTCTGACCGATGTACGCCGAATCACCGACGTGTGCGACCTGCCCTTGATGGTCGACGTCGACACCGGCTTTGGATCGTCGGCTTTCAACGTGGCGCGCACCACCCGATCGATGATCAAGTTCGGCGCCGCTGCGATGCATATCGAAGACCAGGTCGGCGCCAAGCGCTGCGGTCACCGTCCGAACAAGGAGATTGTTTCGCAAGACGAGATGGTTGACCGCATCAAGGCCGCGGTTGACGCTCGCACCGACGACAGCTTCTTCATCATGGCTCGCACCGATTCGCTCGCAGTCGAAGGCCTGGAGCGTGCGCTCGAGCGTGCGGTAGCCTGTGTCGAAGCTGGCGCCGACGGCATCTTCCCGGAGGCCATCACCGACCTGGAGATGTACCGCAAGTTTGCTGCGGCCGTGAAGGTGCCGATTCTGGCCAACATCACCGAATTCGGCCAGACACCGCTGTTTACCACCAGTGAGCTGGCCGGCGTGGACGTCGCGATGGTGCTGTATCCGCTGTCGGCGTTCCGGGCGATGAACAAGGCTGCACAGATGGTTTATGAAGCGGTCAGACGCGACGGCACCCAGGCCAATGTGGTCGATACGATGCAGACCCGCAAGGAGTTGTACGACGCCATCGGCTACTGGGATTTCGAAAACAAGCTCGACCAGCTGTTCGCCAAAGGCAAGTGACACAGAGCTGGCCGGCGCTGCCGGCTGGCATCCAGGAGATCGAACGATGAGCAAAAAGCAGACTGCAGCCCCGGCGCCGGCCGCCGCCCCCACCGGCCCGAAGCCCAAGAAATCCGTTGCGCTGTCGGGCGTTCCGGCAGGCAACACCGCACTGTGCACCGTCGGGCGCACCGGCAACGATCTGCACTATCGCGGCTACGACATCCTGGATGTCGCCGACGTGTGCGAGTTCGAGGAAATCGCTCACCTGCTGGTTCATGGCAAATTGCCCACCAAGGCTGAACTGGCCGGCTACAAGGCCAAGCTCAAGGCGTTGCGTGGAGTTCCTGCTGCCGTGCGCGCCGTGCTCGAGCAACTACCGGCCTCCTCGCACCCGATGGATGTCATGCGTACCGGCGTCTCCGCGCTCGGCTGCCAGATGCCCGAAAAGGACGATCACAACGCCCCGGGCGCGCGCGATATCGCCGATCGCCTGATGGCCTAGCTTGGCTCGATCCTGCTGTACTGGTATCACTTCAGCCATAACGGGCGTCGGATCGAGGTCGAAACCGACGATGACTCGATTGGTGGGCATTTTCTGCATCTGTTGCACGGCAGCGCCCCGTCAGAGCAGTGGGTTCGCGCCATGCATACCTCGCTGAACCTGTATGCCGAGCATGAGTACAACGCATCCACGTTCACCTGTCGCGTGATCGCCGGCACCGGCTCCGACATGCATTCGGCGATCACCGGTGGCATCGGCGCCCTTCGGGGGCCCAAGCATGGAGGCGCCAACGAAGTGGCCTTTGAGGTGCAAAAGCGCTATGACAACCCGGACGAGGCGGAAGCCGACATCCGTCGGCGCGTCGAGAACAAGGAAGTCGTGATTGGGTTCGGACACCCGGTCTACACGATCGGCGATCCGCGCA
>JALRBB010000011.1 GCA_023257915.1 Quisquiliibacterium sp.
TGCGCGGACCGGGTCGGCTGAATCGCGGGAGTGTATCACGGGGGGCCTTGCCGCCCCGATGCTCAGCGCACCATGTCCAGTGCGGTCAGGTTCGGCCCAAGGGCTCCGGCCAGACGCGCAGCGAACTGCGACTCACGCAGAAAAACCAGCGGATCCCGAGGCTTGTCGGCGACTCTGACCTCGAAATGCAGATGCGGGCCGGTCGAGCGTCCGCTGGAACCAACCAGTGCGATCCGCTCGCCGCGGTGCACGATGTCCCCGACCTTGGAAAGCAGCTTCGACGCATGGGCGTAGCGGGTGACGATCTGATCACCATGATCGATGTCGACCATGCGCCCGTACTGCGGATGCCAACCCGCGAACACCACCACGCCGGCGCCTGCGGCGACGATCGGCGTTCCGGTCGGCGCATTGAAGTCGATGCCTTCATGCATGGCACGGCGACCATGAAATGGATCGATCCTCCAACCGAAGCGCGAACCGGGCAGCGCGCCGTCCAGCGGATGGGCGCTGGGTAGCAGCCTGGCCATCGTCTGGCGCAGTACGATTTCAGACTCGACCAGACCGAGGTGATCGTCACGACGATCGATGCCACGCGCCATGCGCTCAATTTCCTGCGACAAATCCGACATCGACAAAGCCTCGGACTGAGTGGGCAGTGCCCCCCCCTGCCCGGGCGGCTTGCCGCCGGTGTCATGCGCACGAATGCCCAGCATGCCACCGACCCTCTCGCCGAGGGCATCGAGCCGGGTCAGCCGCGCCTGCAATTCGCCCAGGCGCACCGCAAGCGCATCGATGTTCTGGCGCACGAAGGTTTCGGTCGAGGTCGCGATCATCGACGGGTTCAGATCGGCAACCAGCAGCGCATCGCGCTTGACTTCATTGAGGTTGGACTGCACCACTCCAGGCAGCAGACCGGCGGGCAACAGGCGAAGGTTGGACAGCGTCAGATAGGACAACCCTGCGCTGCCGGCGCCGATTGCCAGGATCAACATGAATACCGCGGTGACCAGCCAGGCCGGGCGCAAGGTCAGCGTGCGCGCTCTGGAAAGCCTGGAATGGAGGATGATAATCTGCACTGAACCATGACTCCGAACAATCGACCCGACTGCCGGCAGGGGCCGTGAACTCAAACCAACAACGCGCCCGCCATGCGCTGGGCTGGCTGGAGCAGCAACCGGAATTCCTGGATGCTGCACGCAAGGCCGAACGTCTTTTGCAGCTTCAGGCGGATCTGCGCGAATCCGCGCAGGGGCTGGAACTGACCGCGCTCGGTATCGAGGGCGAAGATCTTCTGGTGGGTACTGCTGGGGCAGGAGCAGCAGCAAAACTGCGGCAGCTGGCTCCCTCAATCACTCGGGCCCTGCAGGCCCGCGGATGGCAGGTTATGCGAATCCGCTTCCGGCCGCAACCCACAGCGCAGTCAAATCGCACGCCGCGTCATCGTCCGAAAACACCGATTCCGGACCTTGCCCTGGAGCAGTTGCAGGCTCTTAGCGAGAACGCAAGCGCAGAAACACTGAAGCGGGCGCTCACTCACCTGATACAAACACAGCGCCGACAGCGGCGCTGAGCAGATCGCGGTCAAAAAAGCGGTCAAATCGCGGACTGCGGATTCGACGGGTCGCAAGCACCCGGAATGCTCAGGCCAGCCGTTCGAGCAGCAGGATCGCGAAGAACACCAGCGCGGCGGCGGCCGCGTAGAGCAGGCCGCGTTTTGCCCAGTTCAGGTAGCGACGATCGCCGCTGAGCAGATAGCCTGCGACCAGTACCGCGATCGCAATCGCGGTGAGGATGACGAGCAGTCTTAGCGCAATCATCGCCAGACGCCGTTATCCGGGGCGATCTCGACGGTGGCCCGGGCGCGCCAGAAGATCATCGGGATCATCGCCGGGCAGCCATGCTCAGGCCGGGGTCCAGTCGAGCGCGAACGCAGGCGGCGCGCTTCGGCGCTGCTCGAAACTGACGATTTCGTAGGCGTCTGGCTGCGCGAGCAGGATGCGCAGCAGCTGGTTGTTCAGCGCATGCCCGGACTTGTGCGCACTGTAGGCGGCAAGCAGCGGATGCCCGATCAGGTACAGGTCACCGATCGCATCGAGGATCTTGTGCTTGACGAATTCATCGTCGAACCGAAGCCCGTCGGTATTCAATACCCGGTACTCATCCATGACGATGGCGTTCTCCAGGCTGCCGCCCTGGGCCAGCCCGATCGAGCGCAAGGTTTCCACATCCTGTACGAAGCCGAAGGTGCGGGCTCGGGCGATTTCGCGCACGAACGAGGTGCGGGAGAAATCCACTTCGAACTGCTGGCCGGTCGCATCGATGGCCGGATGACCGAAGTCGATCTCAAAGCGCAGCTTGAAGCCCTCGTGAGGCTCCAGCCTTGCCCATTTATCGCCATCGCGGATCTCGACCGGCTTGAGGACCCGGACGAAGCGCTTTGCGGCGCCCTGCTCAACCAGGCCCGCCGACTGCAGCAAATAAACGAAGGAGCCGGCCGAACCGTCGAGGATCGGAATCTCGGGGGCCGTGACGTCGACATACAGATTGTCGACGCCCAAGCCGGCGAGCGCCGCCATCAGGTGCTCGACGGTCGCCACCTTGATCTGGGCCGACGGACCGGCATCGGCGGCCGACAAGGTTGATGCCATGCGGGTGTCGGTGACCCGCTCCGCGCGCGCATGGATCTCGACCGGTTCGGGCAAATCGAGCCGGCGAAACACAATGCCGGTGTCGGGCGCGGCCGGGCGCAACGTGAGTTCCACACGTCGGCCCGAGTGCAGACCGACGCCGGTGGTAGACACGCGAGCCTTGATCGTGCGTTGCCTGAGCATCGTCGGTTTCGCCGTATTTACGCCAGGACCGGGGACTCAGCCCAGGTCGGCCAGCATCTTCTCGGCGCTGGATACGTCGAACTGCCCGGGGGCTTCGACGTTCAGTGCCTTGACAACACCATCGTCAACCATCATCGAGTAGCGCTGCGAGCGCAGACCCATGCCGCGTGCCGTCAGATCAAGCTCCAGGCCGACCTTCTTGGTGAACTCGGCCGAACCGTCGGCCATCATGCGCACCTTGCCGCCCGAACCCTGATCGCGGCCCCAGGCGCCCATCACGAACGCATCATTGACCGAAATGCACCAGACTTCATCGACGCCCTTGGCACGCAAGGCATCGAACTGGGCAACATAACCCGGCACATGCTTGGCCGAGCAGGTAGGCGTGAACGCACCGGGCAGCGCGAAGATCGCGATCTTTTTGCCCTTGACCAGATCGGCCACCTTGAAGGCGTTCGGGCCAAGTGCGCAGCCATTGCCTTCGACTTCGATGAATTCCGTGAGCGTTGCGTCCGGCATCCGGTCGCCGACCTTGATCGTCATGACATTTTCCTTGTGGATTGCGCAGCAGCGAATGCGCTGCGGGCTGTTTTTGATCAGCCCATCATTTTAATTTGATTAGCAAACCCTTGCAGCAACCAGGCTCATTTTCCGGCGCAGGTATCGATCCGGAGCTGCGCCGTGATGGGCCGCGCAGCCGGTCGGGCACCTGGAGGTGGCGCGACGCACGCGGGACTCGCGCGGGATTCGCTGGCAGATGGATGCGGACACCAGAGCGACGAGCCGGCCACAAAGGCACTCGCTGTAGTGTCCGCACGGCTCTTCCCCAAGAGCCGTCCCATCTGTCCTGACGCGGGACTGCGCCTCAAGCAGCCCAGGCCATGGGGCCTGGAAACCGCTCTAGGCGAACAGAGAACACTCAGTCAGCTTGCTTGCGCAGGAACGCCGGAATGTCGAAACGCTCGACGCCGCTTTCCTCGAGCGCCGCAACCTGCGCAGCCGCGGTTGCCCGCGGGTTGCGCCAGACTGCGGGCTTGTCGAGATTGCCGTAATCGACGTCACCCCCGGCGCTCGGCGCATTGTCGGTGCCGGTGCGCAGCATCGGCGTTGGCACCAACACCGGCCTGGCCGCCTTGCGACCGATGCCGGTCGCAACAACGGTCACGCGCAGCCGGTCGCTCATGTCCTCCTCGAACACCGTGCCGTGGATGATCGTCGCGTCTTCGGCGCAAAAGGCCTTGATCGTGTTGATGACTTCATTGGTCTCGCGCAGCTTCAGACTGCGGCTGGCCGTGATGTTGACGATGACGCCACGCGCACCGGACAGATCGACACCATCAAGCAGCGGCGACGCTACCGCCTGCTCGGCGGCCAGGCGTGCCCGGTCCAGCCCGGCGGCCTCACCGATACCCATCATCGCCTTGCCCTGCTCACCCATCACGGTGCGCACGTCGGCAAAGTCGACGTTGACCAGGCCCGGCACGTTGATGATCTCGGCGATGCCAGCAACTGCGTTGTGCAGCACGTCATCGGCGCGCTTGAACGCATCCTCCAGGCTCGCATCCTCGTCCATGACCTCGAACAGGTTCTGGTTCAGCACGACGATCAGCGAATCGACATGCTCGACCAGTTGCTCGATGCCGGACTCGGCAATCTGAAGCTTCTTGCCGCCCTCAAACTGGAAGGGCTTGGTGACGACGCCGACCGTCAGCACACCGAGCTCCTTGGCGATCTCGGCAACCACCGGTGAGGCGCCGGTACCTGTGCCCTTGCCCATGCCGGCAGTCAGGAACACCATGTTGGCGCCGTCCAGTGCGGCGCGAATCTCGTCGCGCGCGGCCTCGGCGGCGGCACGTCCGGCGTTCGGGTTGGCACCGGCGCCAAGACCCTGATCACCGAGCTGGATGACGCGTTGCGCCCGTGAGCGCGACAATGCCTGGCGATCGGTGTTTAACGCGATGAAATCGACGCCCTGGACGCCGCGACCAATCATGTGATTGACCGCATTGCCGCCTGCGCCGCCGATACCGACGACCTTGATGACGGCGCCCTCGATTTCGCTCTCGAGCATTTCGAATGTCATGTTACGTGGCCTCCTAGTCCTCTGATGGGTGGGGAAAGTGAAAGGGTTGATGGACGGGGTGAATGGGTTGATCTTGCTGGCGCTCAGAAATTTCCGAGAAACCAATCCTTCATGCGGCGGATCGTTTCCTTGAACGACCCGGACTGCTCGGCTGCCTTGCGCCCGCGCGCCCGCTGCACCCGGGCTTCTTCGAGCAGGCCGATCGCGGTGGCGTAGCGCGGCGTGCGCACCACGTCGGCCAGGCCACCGGTGTAAGACGGCACGCCCAGCCGCACTGGCTTCAGAAAGATGTCCTCGGCGAGCTCGACCATGCCCGGCATCAGGCCGGAGCCACCGGTGATGACGATTCCCGAGGACAGCAGCTCTTCATAACCAGACTCACGAATCACCTGCTGAATCAGGGAATACAGCTCCTCGACGCGCGGCTCGATCACCGCCGACAGCGCCTGGCGGGAAAGCTGACGGGGACCACGGTCGCCCAGGCCCGGCACTTCGATGCGTGCATTCGGATCGGCCAGCACTTGCTTGGCCAGTCCGTGCTGGATCTTGATTTCGTCGGCCTCGGGTGTCGGCGTGCGTAGCGCCATCGCGATGTCGTTGGTGATCTGGTCACCAGCGATCGGGATCACCGCGGTATGGCGGATCGCCCCACCGGTGAAGATGGCGATATCCGTGGTGCCGCCGCCGATGTCGACCAGTGCGACGCCGAGCTCCTTCTCGTCCTCGGTCAGCACTGCCATGCTCGAGGCGAGCGGCTGCAGAATCAGATCCTGGACCTCCAGGCCGCAGCGGCGCACGCACTTG
>JALRBB010000390.1 GCA_023257915.1 Quisquiliibacterium sp.
ATTCGAGCTCGCCGCCCAGAGGTACGCCGTGGGCAATGCGGCTGGCCTGGACATCGTGCGCCCCGGCCAGCTCCGCCAGGAAGTGTGCCGTCGCATCGCCCTCCACTGTGGGATTGGTGGCGATGATCAAGGCTGGAAAAATTCGCCACTATGGCTTGTCGAACGAATCAAGCTGGGGGGTCTGCGAGTTCCATCGTGCTGCCAGCGAGTTGGGCCTGCCTGGACCGGTGACCCTGCAAAACAGCTACAACCTGGTGTCGCGAAATGCCGATGGCGACCTGGCTGAAGCCCTGTTTCGCCAGGGGATGTCGCTGCTCGCCTACAGCCCTCTGGCCGGTGGGATGCTGTCAGGAAAATATCTGGGCGGCGCCCTGCCACCGAATACGCGCTTTGCGCTGTTCAATACGCTGGGCATACGCTACCGCGGAGCACTCGTCATCGAGGCGATCGATGCTTATGCAGCCCTTGCACGTGAGCGGGGCATCTCGCTGGTGCAACTGGCACTTGGCTATGTGCGTAGCCGCTGGTTTCATGGCGCAACGATCATCGGCGCGACCAGCATGGCGCAATTGCGCGAGAACATCGATGCTGCGCAATTCGAACTGGATCAGGACACACTGGCCAGGATCGCGCAGATTCAGGCGAGATATCCGAACCCGGCGGGCTGAGGTGCTGGAGGCGGGAGTCGGAATCGAACCGGCGTACACGGCTTTGCAGGCCGCTGCATGACCACTCTGCCATCCCGCCAGGGAGGCGCGCCAGGATGAGAGAGCCTGGCTGAAACTAAAAGGGGAAGCGTTGCTTCCCCTTTTTGGAATTTGGAGCGGGAAACGAGTCTCGAACTCGCGACCTCAACCTTGGCAAGGTTGCGCTCTACCAACTGAGCTATTCCCGCATGCGTTGCAGAAGCGGAATTATAGCGTGACGCAAAAGCCTGTCAAATCAGCAACCTCGACACAGCACCGGCTGGCTCTCGTTGACGCTGAGGATTTCAACGCCCCCTTGTTCAGGCCGTTCGCGTCAGAGCGAGTCACGCAAAAATGGCCAGGCACGCCGTAGATAGTAAAACATCGACCATAGCGTCAGTATTGCGGCGATATAGATCAGCCAGCTTCCTGCAACCCGGCAGTCGATCAGCCCAAACAGTTGGGCGTCGAACAGCAGCATCGGAATCGCGACCAGTTGGGCGACCGTCTTGAACTTGCCCAGCGAATGCACCGCGACACTGGTTCGTGCACCAATCTGTGCCATCCATTCACGCAGTGCCGAGATCGCGATTTCCCGTCCGATGATAATCACCGCGACCAGAGCTTCGACGCGTTGCAGTTCGACGAGCATCACCAGCGCAGCGCAGACCAGGAGCTTGTCGGCAACCGGATCAAGGAATGCCCCGAAGGCCGAGGTTTGGCCGAGCTTGCGCGCCAGCCAGCCGTCGAACCAGTCGGTGATCGCCGCGACGATGAAAATCGTCGTGGCAACCACATTGGCGGTTCTTTGCTCCACCGGCAGGAAGAACACGGCCACCAGCAAAGGGATCGCAAGCATCCGCAACCAGGTCAGCAGGTTGGGCAGATTGATCGGCTTGCCAGTCCTGCGGCTGGCCGCAGCATGTTGGGAATCGTCGCTCACGTGCTCGGTTTTCGTCGGCTTGTGCTGGTTCATCAATCCATGGACCTTGGGCTCAATGCAGTCGGCGATAAATCTCCTCGGCCAGCGTCCGGGAGATTCCCTCGACCGATGCGAGGTCTTCGACACTTGCAGACATGATGCCACGCAAGCCGCCAAAGCGCGCCAGCAAACGTTGGCGTCGCCTCGGGCCAATGCCCTCGATCTCCTCCAGTGTGGACGAGTTCCGTGCCTTGGCTCGCTTGGCGCGCATGCCGGTGATCGCAAATCGATGTGCCTCGTCACGAATCTGGGCGATCAGCATCAACGCAGCCGAGTCCCGCCCCAGAAGGAGCGGTGCGCGCTCGTCAGGAAACACAAGGGTCTCCAGTCCGACCTTGCGGTCGTCGCCTTTGGCCACGCCAACCAGCAATTGTGGGTCCAGGCCGATCTCCTCGAACACCTGGCGTGCGATTTCAACCTGCCCTTTGCCACCGTCGATCAGCACGAGATCAGGCAAGCCAGTGCCCTGCCCCTCCTGCGCTTGCTCCGCAAGCTTCCCGTAGCGCCGTGTCAGCACCTGGCGCATCGCGCCATAGTCGTCGCCTCCGGTCACTCCTTCGATATTGAATCGCCGGTACTGGGAAGCTTGCATCGCATGGTCCTGGTAGACCACGCATGACGCCTGGGTCGCCTCCCCCATCGTGTGGCTGATGTCGAAACATTCGATCCGAAGCTCTGCGAGGCTCCCGCCCCCATCCAGACCGAGCACCTCGGCCAGCGCCCGGGTACGACTGCGTTGCGAGCCCTCCTCGGCGAGCAATCGCGCGATCGCAAGCTGTGCGTTTTGTTCGGCCATCTGCAGCCACTGCCGACGTTGCCCGTTGACACGCAATAACCATTGCACAGGCCTGCCGGCAGACTTGTGCAGCCATTCGAGCAGTGCCGGAGAATCGGGCTCGGCGCTTGCAATGATCAACGGAGGCACGAAGCCACCGTCGTAATGTTGCAGACAAAACGCCTCGAGAATCTCGCCAGTGGTCTCACCATCGTTGCCATCAGCCTCGGCAACGTGGCGCGGAAAGTACGCCTTGTCGCCAAGATGCCGTCCGCCGCGAACCAGCGCCAGGTTCACGCAGATACGCCCGCCACGAGCAACCACCGCAATGATGTCCACATCGATATCGCTGCCGGTATCCATCGCTTGTTGCGACAACACTCGTGACAAGGCGCTGATCCGGTTGCGGAACGCCGCGGCTTCCTCGAATCGCAATTCAGAGGAAGCCTGCAACATCTGATGCTCGAGGTCTTGAATGACCTGCGCATGGCCGCCACGCAAGAAGCGCACCGCGTCCGACACATCTTTTGCGTATTGCTCGGCGTCGATGATCTGAACGCAGGGCGCGCTGCAGCGCTGGATCTGGTGCAACAGGCAAGGCCGCGAGCGGTTCGCAAACACACTGTCCTGACAGGTTCTCAGCCGGAAAGCCTTCTGGAGAACCTGGATCGTCTCCTTGACCGCCCAGGCACTCGGGTAAGGACCGAAGTACTGGCTCTTGCGATCGACCGCGCCGCGGTAGTAAGAAATACGCGAAAAGTGATGGCCGCTGATCTTCAGGTACGGGTACGACTTATCGTCACGAAACAGGATGTTGTAGCGCGGTTGCTCGGACTTGATCAGATTGCTCTCTAGGAGCAGCGCCTCAGCTTCCGAGCGCGTGACCGTGGTATCGATCCGCTCGACCTGCTCGACCATCAGTGCGATGCGCGGGCTGGACGACGTCTTCTGAAAATACGAGGAAACGCGCTTGCGCAGGTCGCGCGCCTTTCCAACGTAGAGAACCGCCCCACCGGCCCCGATCATCCGATAGACGCCGGGAAGATGCGGCAGTTGCGCGAGAAACGCCTTCAGATCGAACTGTGCACTCACCCGCGAGGCCGCATCCTGCTGAAGCGTTCGGAAAAATGCCGATCGGCCTTCCAGTGCAGCGAAGCAAGCAACTGGTCGGCCAGGTCCGGCCTGTTGCACACGAGAACCATGTCGCATCCGGCCGCAAATGCTGCGTTGGCACGTTGCACGATGTCTCCGGCGACTGCGGCCCCTTCCATGGTCAGATCATCAGAAAAAATCATGCCGCGAAACCCGAGTCGGCGCCGCAGGATGGTCTGCAACCAGCGCTTCGAAAAACCGGCGGGCAACGGATCGACGCTGGAATACACCACATGCGCAGGCATCACCGCTGTCAGCGCATCACCCAGCCAGGCATACGGAGCCGCGTCGTCGGCCAGAATCGTCGCCAGGTCGCGATCATCGGTCGGCAATTCGTGGTGCGAGTCGGCTTTGGCATAGCCATGCCCGGGAAAATGCTTGCCGCAGTTCGCCATGCCTGACAGCAACAGCCCGTGCATCAAGCTCTTGGTCAGCAGCGTAACAACCCGAGGATCGCGGTGAAAGGCACGATCTCCGATGACAGCCGAGGATCCATGGTCCAGATCGAGCACCGGAGTAAAGCTCAAGTCAACGCCAACCTCGCGCAGTTCCTCACCGATGATCTGTCCGACTTCGGTGGCCTTCTTGCAGGCGGCAAGGACATCGCGGTCCCATAATTCGCCAAGCTCACGCATCGGGGCAATCTGGCTGAAGCCCTTGCGAAACCGCTGGACGCGACCGCCTTCATGATCAACGCAGATCAGCAGTGGCGGGCGGCGCAGCGCTCGAATCTGCCGGCAAAGGGCGGTGACTTGCGCTCGAGACTCAAAATTTCGCGCAAACAGGATCACACCACCCACCAGCGGATGACTCAGACGCGCGATGTCATCGACACTGAGTTCCGTGCCTGCAATGTCGACGATCACTGGCCCCGGCGAAGCATTCATGTCTCCCCCCGTTGTTCGCTGGCTAGCGTGGAAGCATCCGCGTCGGCGCCGACTGCCGGGTGCTGCTCGATAATCACGAAGGCCATCGCGCTGTCGACTTCATCCGACAACGACACATGACCGACCAGATTCCGCTCGCGAAGGTACCCCTCAAGCGCCTTGCGGGCAACAGGCACCGGCTTGCCACGGCGATCGTTCAGCACCTGCAGCGAGAGCAAGGTCATCGGGCCACGCAAGCCCAGCCCTAGAGCCTTCGAAAACGCCTCCTTCGCCGCAAATCGCTTTGCCAGGTAACGAGCCGAGTAGCCGGCGCCGTGCGCCCCACGACTCGCGCGTCGATAAAATTCGCGCAATTCGTCTGGCCCGAGGACCCGCCTTGCGAATCGCTCTCCGTAGCGCGCAAGCAAGTCCTCAATGCGCCGTACCAGCACGATGTCGGTGCCGATCCCGTAGATCATCGAGCACCTTCGTGTGGGCAGACGCCCCTCAGACGGAGGGTTTTCATGGTTTTTGCGCCGACGCTTCTCGGATCAGGCGTTTCATTTCGCGGACCGCCTCTCGCATGCCACTGAAAATCGCCCGCGAGACGATGGCGTGCCCGATGTGCAACTCCCGAATGCCGGCAAGCGCAGCGACTGGCTGCACGTTCACGTAGTTCAGCGCGTGCCCGGCGTTAAAGCGCATGCCCAGCTCCCGGATCGCTTGTCCGGAAAGCCTGATCTTGTCGAGCTCCGCGATCACCGCGGGCACCTCAGCGTCCCGGCCGCGGGAATGAAAGGCATGCGCATACGGCCCGGTATGAATCTCGCAGACTCGCGCGCCGATCCGCGCGGCTGCCTCGACCTGCTCGATCCGCGCGTCAATGAACACGCTGGTCATGATGCCGGCATCGGCCAGTCGAGACACCACCTGCTTCAAGCGCGCTTCCTGAGCGACGATGTCCAGACCGCCCTCGGTCGTGATCTCATGGCGCCCCTCCGGCACCAGCATCGCCATCTCCGGGCGCAGTTCACAGGCGAGCGCGACCATTTCATCCGTCGCCGCCATCTCCAGATTCAGCTTGATGTGCGTCAGTTCGCGCAGGCGGCGCACGTCGGCATCCTGGATATGTCGCCGGTCTTCGCGCAAGTGCACGGTAATGCCGTCGGCGCCGCCCAGATGCGCCTCAACGGCGGCCCAGACCGGATCGGGCTCGTAGGTACGCCGGGCCTGGCGTACCGTGGCCACGTGGTCGATGTTGACTCCTAGCTCGGTCATAGCTTGTGCAGGTCGATCAGGATCTGACGGGTACGCAGCACCTGCCCGTCCAGGTGGTGCGCGAGAATCGCGCGAGTGAGGTATTTTGCCTGCGAACGCGTGGCGTTCGTATCGAAACTTCCGCAAGCGAGGTCTCGCAGCGTTGCGCCGCTCACGTGTTGCCCCGCTTCCTCGTCGGCCGGATCGGCCGCAACAAAGCCTCCGGACGGCTGCCAGCGATAATTGCGGCTTGCATCGATCGGTCGATGCTGAGCGTCAGCGAGCAGATCCGGTGCATAGCCGGTCTCGCGAAGAAGCAACCATTCGAAACGCCGCAGGGCCAGATCCGGCGGACTGCCGGCGCTCAGCGCCGCGAGCGCCTCACGATAACCGTCGTAGAGAAGCGGGTGCGGATCCTCGCGCGGCAGTAAACGGACCAGCAATTCGTTCAAATAGAACGCGCACAGAAGCGCGCTGCCCCGGGGCGCAATCGTTCCGCCCTCCCATTCGGCAGAAACCAGCGTGCGCAACTCGTTTCGGCCAGACAGCCCGACATTAAGCGGCTGGAATTGCAGCAAGACCGCGCGCAGCGCAGAACGCGGGCGCTTTGCACCCTTGGCAACCGCCGCTACCCGCCCTGCATCCCGGGTGAACAAATCCACGACGAGGCTGGTCTCGCGATACGGAGTCGAATGCAGCAGATACGCCTGCTGGTCGATTCTGCGGCTGCCAGAGCTCAAAATTGCCGCCTGTGGATCACTCGTAACCGTATGCGCGCAGGCTTTGCTCGTCATCGGCCCAGCCGCTGCGAACCTTGACGAACAGCTCGAGGTACACCTTGGTGTCGAGCAAGCGCTCCAGATCTAGCCTCGCTTCGGTGGCCACGCGCTTGATTCGCTCTCCACCCTTGCCCAGCACGATCGCCTTTTGCGCGTCGCGCTCGACCAGAACCGTGGCGAATACCCTGCGCAGCTTTGGAAGCTCCTCATACTTGTCAATGACGACCGTACTCGAATAGGGAAGTTCGTCACCGAGCATCCGGAACAGCTTCTCGCGAATCAGTTCGGCAGCATGAAATCGCTCACTGCGGTCGGTGATGTCGTCTTCAGCGAAAATTGCCTCGCCCTGCGGCAGGCGAGCCACGCAAAGATCCACCAGCAAATCGACCTGCCGTCCGGTTCGAGCGCTCAGCGGAACCACTTCGTCGAAACTGCGGACCGCAGTTGCTTGTTGCACTAGCGCCATCAAGCGCGCCTTGTCCCGGACCGCGTCAACCTTGTTGACTACCAGGAATACCGGCCGATCGCTCGGCAGCACCCGGGCAACCGCCTCGTCTGCGGCAGTCCAGCCAGAACCGTCGCAAACCATGATGACCAGATCGGCGTCCTGCGCGACCTGCTGCGCGGTGCGGTTCAAGACGCGATTCAGTGCACCGCCGCTCCGGGTCTGGTAGCCGGGACTGTCCAGAAAGATCAGCTGCGCCTGCGCATGGCTGAGCACGCCAAGGATTCGGTGCCGGGTGGTTTGCGGACGGCGGGAGGTGATCGACAGTTTCTGCCCGATCAAACGATTGAGCAGGGTCGACTTGCCCACATTGGGCCGGCCAACGATCGCCACATAGCCGCATCGATGGACCGGGGCGTCGGTTCCGGAATCTGGATCTGACATGGCGTTTCGCGAGCGTCGTTGCGGCTTCAGGCAGCCTGGCTGTCTTGCGTGGCGCCGGCGCGCATCTCGGCACTGCCGACCTCACGCGAACGGCTGCGCCTCCCCGGCGACGGAGCCAGCGATTGCGCCTGCTCGAGCGCGAGCTTCGCGGCAGCCTGCTCGGCCGCCCGGCGGCTGGACCCACCTCCATGAACCTCGATTGCAAGCTTCGGAATCGAACAACTGACCTCGAAGTGCTGGTTGTGCGCCGCGCCCTGAGTCGCGACAACCTCGTAGACCGGCAGCGAAATCTTGCGTCCTTGCAGGTACTCCTGCAAAAGCGTCTTGGCGTCCTTGCCGAGCGTCTTGGGATCCACCGATTGCATCACCGGCTCATACAGCGCGATGACCACCTGACGTGCAGCTTCGAACCCGCCGTCCTGCAAGGTAGCCCCGACGATCGCCTCGAATGCATCCGCCAGGATCGACGGACGCCGCGACCCGCCGCTTTTGAGCTCGCCCTCGCCAAGCAGCAAGTGCTGATTCAGTTCGAGTCGCTGCGCAATCTCATGAAGCGACTGCTGCTTGACCAGGTTGGCGCGTAAGCGCGACAGGTCACCCTCGTCAAAACGCGAAAAACGCTCAAAGAGCATCGACGAGACAACCGCATTCAAAATGCTGTCGCCGAGGAACTCGAGCCGTTCGTTATTGGGCTTGCCGTGACTGCGATGCGTCAGGGCTTGCTTCAGCAGCATCGGGTCGTTGAACCGATACCCGAGACGCTGCTGAAGATCGTCGATTGTCATGCTGCTAGACGTTCATTGCGGCGCCCCGCCAACCCTGGCGCTACCCTTGTAATCGAGCAGCAGGCTTGCGGGACCGTAGAGTGGGATCCGCTTTTCGTACTGAAAACTGATCGAGACACCAGCCTGGACGCGGGTGACCTTCAGATCCCGGCCACCGATCGAGGCGATATCCTCGACCGCCGCAATCTTGTCGAAAGCCGAAACGATCGCTGCCGGCGAAGTCTCGCCACTGGTGGCGATCTTCTCGAGGGCACGTTGCACCGCCATGTATTCGAGCGCCGTGGGCAGCACCCGCATGCCGACCACCACCAGCATGACGGCACCAACGCCAAAGATCAGCAGGCTGATCAGGCTCAGTCCATGCTGCCGATTTTGGAGCCCCAAAGGTTTCATCAGTGAAATCGTCCGATTCGCTTCAGGTCGCTGAAATTCATCCAGATGAAGAATGCCTTGCCCACAATGTTGCGCTCGGGCACGAAACCCCAGTAGCGGCTATCCAGGCTGTTCTCTCGATTGTCCCCCATCACGAAGTAATGGCCCGGGGGAACCTCGCAACTGACACCAGTGCTCAGATATTCGCAACGCTCCCGGAAAGGGAAGGCATCTACAGCTGTGATGAAAGACGGTTTATCCAGTTCTGTCAATATGTTATGGCTGATTGTTCCGAGTTTTTCTGAATATTGACGAGAATAACTCAAGCGCTCGCTGTCATAAAATTCGCCGGCATCCGTGAGCGGCACCGGCTCGCCGTTGATGCGCAAGCGCTTGTTTTCGTAGGAAATCTTGTCGCCTGGCAGCGCCACGACGCGCTTGATGTAATCCATGGACGGATCGCGCGGATAGCGAAACACCATCACGTCACCC
>JALRBB010000022.1 GCA_023257915.1 Quisquiliibacterium sp.
GGGCTACTCGTGGGGCGATGGCGGTTTTCTTGTCTATGATGATGACTCGATGATCCCCGCGCTCGCCCCGTTTCGCGTCCGTAGCTTCCGCTTTCAGTGGCCTGCCGACCTTTGCACCGCCTGGGCGCTGGAGATGGAAACGCTGGTGCTCGGCTGGTATGTGCTGGTCGAGACGGAGTCGGTGCTGCTGCTGACGCTGTTCGGTTCGCTGCAGTTCATCGGTACGCTGGTCTCGCCGATGCTCGGGGTGCTCGGCGACCGTCTCGGTATTCGCAATGTATTGGCAGCGATGCGCGCGTCGTATGCGCTGTTTTCGGGAATCATCCTGACCCTCGCACTGACCGGATCGATCGATGCCTATTCGGTCTTGATCGTTGCCGGGCTGTGCGGACTGATTCGCCCAACCGATGTCGGCATGCGCGGCGCGCTGGTCAGTGCTACCGTGCCACCGCAACACCTGGTCGCGGCGATGGGCGTGTCGCGCACGACGATGGACTCGGCCCGCGTTGGTGGTGCGCTGGCGGGTGCCGGGTTCATGGCGATGTTCGGCATGGCCCCGGTCTACGTGCTGATCACGCTAATTCACGTGGCCGGCGTGGTGTTGACGATGAAGGTCGAGGGGGGCGGGCGCGACGATAGCCCACAGCCAGCCGGCGTCATGCGGCCGGCGCGAGTCTCTCCCTGGCGGGATCTATGGGAGGGGCTGGCTTACGTGTGGAACACACCGCGCATGCTGGCGGCGATGTGCCTGGCTTCGCTGGTCAATCTGACCGCGTTTCCATTCAGCAACGGCCTGGCCCCTTATATCGCGCGCGATGTGTTCGAGGTCGACCAAACCGGCCTGGGATGGTTGGTGGCGAGCTTCGCGATCGGCGCGCTGGTCGGCTCGGTGCTGATGAGCATCTTCGGTCCGCGGGTGCGACCGGCCCGGATGATGCTCGGCGGAGCGCTGGCCTGGTATGCGGCGCTGGTCGGCTTTGCGGTAACCCGATCCTTCCCGGTCGCGATCACAATGCTGGTGCTTGCGGGCATTGCCCAGAGCCTTAGCATGCTCTCGGTGATGATTCTGCTGCTGCGTACCTGCGAGCCTCGCTTTCGCGGCCGCATCATGGGCGTTCGGATGCTGGCGATCTATACGCTGCCGATCGGGCTGATGCTGGCTGGCGCGATCATCCCGGTGATCGGCTATCCATGGACTTCAACCGTGCTCTTGCTGATCGGTGTTGGCTGCACGTTCTGGATCGGCTGGGCTTGGCGACGCGAACTGTTGCCGCTGGACGCGATCGGTAACACCCGCTGAACGGTGTCGGGATCGGGCCAGCCTGCGTTCACCGCTCGCCGGTGTAGGCGATGCCATCCTCGACGGTATGCCAGATCCAGCGCGCGGTCGGGTTTTCCGATTCCTCCAGGATATGACCGACCAGCCCGGCGCTGCGACTGATGACTGCGATGCCGCGCATCACGGCCTGCGGCATGCCGATCTCACCAAGCACTGCGGCGATTGCGCCGGTGGCGTTGATGGTCAGGTGCCTTCCCCAGGCCTTGTCGACTTCTACAGACAGGGTCTGCAAGGCGGCGATATGCTGGCCTATCGCCCCCTCGCGTAGCGCCACCTCGAACAGTTTCGGCGTGCGCGGATCGTCCGGCTTGTGAATCGGATGACCAAAGCCAGGGAGGGCGCGTCGTTGCTCGCGAAAACGCTGTGCGATCTGTACCGCACGGGCCTGGACGCCTTCCGGCGCCGCAAGCATTTCGTCGATCAGTGCACTGCAGCCTTCCATCGTGCCGACGAAGGTGCTGCCCACGCCGAGCAGCCCGGCCGCCACCGCCGATTGAAGTGCCTCTGGCGCAGAGTCGTAAATCAGTCGAGTCACGATCGCGCTAGGCGTCAACCCGTGCTCCATCAGCGTCACTAGCACCGCGTCAAGAAGGCGTACCTGCGTCCGTGTCGGGCGCTCTCCGGTGAGCTGGAACAGCATCATCTCGGTGAAGCTGACCTGACCGATCAGGTCTTCGACCAGATCGGCGCCACGCACATGGATCGAGTGTTCGTCTGAGGTGCAGATTGCCGTAGTCGGGGATTTGTTGGACATGCGAATGAGCCTCAGACAACGCAACCGAAGTGCGCAGACGACACCAGCTTCACATACTTGTCATGCACGGAGCCCGGCCGCACGCGGTCAGACAGGTCAGGGGCCTTCCAATCTTGCATCCGGCGTGTGATTTCATCGGTCGGTACGTCCATGTTGAGCGTTCGATTGACCGGGTCGATCACGATGGTGTCGCCATCGCGTACCGCCGCAATTGGACCGCCGCGTGCGGCTTCCGGCGAGATGTGACCGATCAGGATGCCGTGCGATACGCCTGAGAATCGGCCGTCAGTGATCAGTGCGACATCCTTGCCCAGGCCGCGCCCTTGCAATTGAATGGTCAGCATCACCATCTCCGGCATGCCCGGGCCGCCGACTGGTCCGACATTGCGCACAACCACCACATCGCCGGCAACAATGCTGCCCGCTCGGATCGCGCCCATGGCGTCCTGCTCGGACTCGAACACTCGGGCGCGGCCGCGAAACTCGCCGCTCTTGAGCGTCTTGCCGGACAACTTGAGCACGCAGCTCTCCGGCGCCAGGTTGCCCTTGAGCACGCTGATGTGGTTGTTCGGTGCCGCGAAGGGTTTGCCGACCGGGTGCACGATATCCTGCGCGCCGAGCTGCTCGAGCGCTGGCACTGACTCCAGATTTTCGGCCAGTGTCTTGCCGGTGACCGTCATCACGTCGCCATGCAGCAGGCCGTGGCGCAACAGCTCCTTCATCACCACCGGCACACCGCCGATCGCATGCAGGCTGGTCATCGCGTACTTGCCGTGCGGCTGCAGGCTTGCAAGCAGTGGTACCTTTTCGCCGACTGCCTGGATCCGCTCGATGCCCACGGGCACTTGCGCCTCGCGGGCCAAGGCCAGCAGGTGCAAAAACATGTTCGTCGAGCCGCCCATCGCGTAGATCGTCACGATCGCGTTTTCGAACGCTCGCTCGGTCATGATGTCGCGTGGCCGGATCCCTGCGGCGATCAGCCGATACAGCGCATCAACCGAGGCGCTCGCCTGGGCGCGGACATCGTCATGAATGCCGCTCCTTGCATCATAGTCGGCCGGATGCGAGGCACCTCGCGGCAACATCATGCCGATCGCCTCGGCGCAGGTGCTCATCGTGTTTGCAGTGAACATCGCGCCGCAGGTGCCACTGCCAGGCATCACATTCGACTCGATCTCCAGGAACTGCTCGCGGGTGATGCGTCCCGCCTCCATCGCTGCGCGGCCTTCGCCCCAATCCAGGATCGTGAGGTTCGTCCCCTTGCTCGCGTACGGCTCGAACGACACCCGTCCGGGCGAACTGGTGCCCGGATACAGCACCAGTCCGAACGCGTTGGTGCGCGCCAGGGGCATCATTGCAGCCGCGCCGGTCTTGTCGCAGCCGGAGATCACGAGCATCGCCTCACCGTGATGCGCGCGGTGTCCGATCTCGAAGCAGTCGGCCGCCACGTCGCGCGACAGCAGGCTGAATCCGGCCGTCGGGGTTCCCTGGGTCAGCGCGTCGGACACCGCTGGCGCACCGACGATCAGTCCTTGCCCACCGCGCTGGCCGATCAGCTCGACCAGCAGGTCGGTGATCTCGCGCACCCGGTTATTGCAGCGATGCGCATTCGTGTAGGCGCTGGCGATCGTGACGATGGTGTTGGTCTGTGCGGCGCGGTCCGGATCGAATCCGGCAGCACGCATTTCAACGCGGTTGTTTTTCCAGTAGGTGGGGCTGTCCTGTGCCATTGGAGCGTCCTTAAGAGTTGATCTGCGTCACCAGCTGGTACGCGAGCCGATACACGATGGTCTGCGGATTTCCGATTCCGCAGTCGCTGGCCGCGATCAGCAATTCCAGTTCCTGCGCAGACTGCTGCAATTGCGCCAGCTCGCTGCCTTCGACCAGCACTACGGCATCGAAGTCCTTTTCCTGCATGCCCGGGCGCAGCTCGGTCTCACGGGTCTTGGTCGACGAGACTTCGCGTTGCGCAAGGCCGATGTGCGCGGCGCACACGCCACGAACCCTGTACAGCACTTCGGCCAGTCGCTTGGCGCCTGCGCGCAGCTGCTGCTCTCCCGCACCTTCGATGAAGTCGAGCCGGATCGTCACCAGCGCTCCGCCGTCGCCCGTGCCGGTCGAGGCGAGCCGCTCGCAGGCGATGCGCAAAAAGTTGCGAAACGCCGGCTGCAGTTGATTGCTCCAGACGGTCGGGTTGTTTAATCGCTGCAGGTAGGCAGGCGAGCGGAATACTTCCAGCTCATGACCGTCGTAGATCGTGCCGTAGCGATAGCGCGCCTCATCCTCGCGCACCAGCCGCTTGCCAAGCAGAAACCCTGGGATCGACAAGCGCTCGGGCATGTGCTCGCGCGTGTGCCATTCGGTGTACTCGTCTCGCATCGGCGGATCAATGTCATGCCAGATCGCAAGGAAGGCCTTACCGGTTAGTGCCATGAGTTCTAGGGTCCTTCAAAGCCAGGGGATTCAGAAGCGTTGATGTATGCGCTGGCAAACTCAGTCGCCAAGCAGTCGTTTCGTTGCAACCAGAGCGCGGCGCGCGAGTTCCGAGGCGCCGATCTGCGCGGCTTGCGCATGATTGGGCACCTCCACACTGATCAGCATGTCTTTCGGAATCAGCGTTGCGATCGCGCCCAGGTCGATGCCACCTTCGCCAGGCACCAGTCTTGCGGTGCGCGCGATCCGGATTAGTTCCGCGTCAGAGGGGTCGTACGGTACTGGGCCGTCGCAGATTTGCACGTAGTTCATCAGCGTGTGCGGCAGCGCGGCGAACTCGTCCAGCCTCGCTCCGCAGCGATCGAAGTGCAGCGTGTCGAACAGCACCGCAGCCGCCGGGTGATCGGCCGCCTCGACAATCTGCCTTGCCTGCGCCAGGTTTTTGCATCCGGTCCAGGGCATGAACTCGAGATCGGCGGTCAGTGCGTAGGGCGCAAGCTTGCGGCACAGCGCTGCGAAGTTGTCCGCGGCCCGCGACAAGTCCGTGTCGTCGATCGCCACCAGCACATGTCTGGTGTTTAGTTGGGCGATTCGATCAAGAAACCGCGTAAATTCCTCGAGCCGGGTCTCCGGCTTGAGCCGGATCATCTCCGCATCCGCCATCTGGATGCCGGTATCACGCATCGCCGCCTGGACCTCGCGCAGCAGCTTGTCGTCTTCGAGCAGCGGGGGCGGATGATCGCCAGGGCCTGCGGGCAGCAGCCGGAAGCTGATCATCTGGTAGCCATGTTCGGCCGCAATTCGCACCGCCGTGACCGGGTCGACGCCGTTTCCGGTCAGATAGCCCATCGAGTAGTTGCGTGCCATGAGGTCTCACTAGCAGGGGTGACGCGATTCGTGCGGCGCAAAGCGGCGGCGCGGTGCAGACATAGCGTAGCGGGATATCGCCGATCGAGGAATGTCGTAGCCTGGATTCGGCGCTTGTGTTTTGGCGAGTTTTCCTTAGGCTGGCACGCCAGTGAACGCAGTCGTCCGGCGCACAGCCAGGGCGAGCGCAAAGCGCGTTACGTTTTTTCGCATTCAAACGGAGATACTAAGATGCCTTCCCCTGTCATTCATGTCCTGAACGGACCAAACCTGAACACGCTCGGCATGCGCGAGCCGCACATCTACGGGACGACAACACTCGCCGAAATCGAGTCTTGGTGCCGCGCGGCCGCCCGCGGCACGCTCGAATTCCGCCAGTCGAACCATGAAGGCGAGATCGTTGAATTGCTACATGCGGCAAGAGGAGTCGCCGACGGGGTGATCATCAATCCAGCTGGCTACAGCTTCACGTCGGTCGCAATCATGGATGCACTAAAGATTTACGGTGGCCTCGTCATCGAACTTCACATTTCGAACATCCATGCGCGTGACCCGATCTATCACAAGTCACTAATGTCGCCAGTCGTCACGGCGGTGATTGCCGGCCTTGGGGCACGCGGTTATGTGACTGCGATGCAGGCGATGTACGAAATGATCGAGGCCCGTCGCTGAGGTGGCGCGTGAACAGTGGTTTTGACCAAACGTATTCCATTGCGCGAAGAGGGCATCTGTCAGGAAATTTGACTTCGCTTCTAGGGTGCCTTAAAACCTCGATGGCAAATCGCACTGCGGCTTGATCCTTGAGTTGCAGATCAGAAAAATTCGGCACCATGCAAGCGCATGAGTGCCAACGGAGGAGATCCATGAAAACGTCGAATCTCATTAAATTGTCTGTTGTCGCGGGTGCATTGGCTGCTGCGATGGGGTCAGCATTTGCTGCTGACGATCCGAAGGTCGCTTGGAACCTGTCCACCTGGGGTCCGAAGCGACAGTTCACCGCTGGCATTGAGGCGCTCGCCGAGCATGTGAGCAGCCAGACCGGCGGTAAGTTCACGATCAAGATTCACTACGGCGGCGCGCTGTCCAAGCCGTCGGACAATCTGGACAACATCAAGGCCGGCGCGTTCGAGATGGCACAAAGCTGCGTCGGTTACCACCCGGCCAAGCATCCGAGCATCACGGTGCTCGATCTGCCAGGGCTGCCGCTTGCCGATCCGGATGTCCACCAGTTGGTGCATGAAGCCATGTACGCGCATCCGAAGATTGCGGGCGAATACAAGCGCTGGAACGCCATCCCGTACTTGTCGGTTCTACAACCTCAGTCGGAGTTTATGGGTACTGGCGAGCCGCCGCTGAAGGTCACCGACTTTGCCGGTCGCCGGGTGCGTGCGCTCGGCGGCACCGGTGCCGCAATGAAGAATCTTGGTGCAGTGCCTACCTCGGTGCCGGCACCGGAGGTTTACACCTCGCTGGAGCGCGGCGTGTTCAGTGCGGTCGGTTTCCCGTACACCTACGCGTTCGCTTCGTACAAGATCGATGAGATCAGCAAGTGGTACACGACGAACCTCGCACCGGGTTCTAACACTTGCCCGACACTGGTTGCCATCGACGCCTATCAGAAGTTGCCGAAGAAGTACCGCGACATTCTCGACGCTGGAAAGCCGGTTGCATACGCAGCGCTCAAGAAAGCAGCAATCGAGGCTGATTCCAAGAATCTCGCCAAGTGGAAGGAAAAGGGCCTGGTCGCGATCACCTACTCAGACGCTGAATTGAAAGTGTTTGAAGAGAAGGGCGCCGACCCGGTCTGGCAGGCTTGGGTCAAGGACAACTCGGCCAAGGGTGTTCCGGCCAAGGAGTTGCTTGACATGGTGCTGGCCGAGGCCAACAAGGCCAAGGCAAAGCTCGGCAAGAAATAATCCCCTCCCGGGGTGTGAAACCGCCCTCCGGAGCAGGTTCCGGAGGGCTGTTTTTTAGGTGGACGGATGCTGGCAAAGCTTGACCGGATGTTGCAGCGCGTTGAATGGCTCAGCGCACTGGTAGGGGCGTTCGCGATCTTCGCGACGATGTGGATCGGCGTGTTCGAGATCGGGTTACGCAAGATCTTCAACAGCCCGCTATATGGGCAACTGGACATCATTGAGCAGACGATGGTCGCCTACGCGATTCTGCCGGTGGCCTACTGCTATCGAAAGGCCGGGCACATCCGGGTCGATATTCTGGTTGGTCGCCTGTCAGGGCGCGGGAAGTGGATCTCCGAGTGGCTTGCATCGTTTGCGGCACTGTTGCTTGTCCTTGCCCTCTTTCCTGGCGTCTATCACTATTTTGAGAACGCCTACTCGATTGGCGACTCAACCATCGACACCCAATGGCCGACCTGGCCCTCCAAGCTGACCGCGGTGGTCGGATTTGTCATCCTTGTGGGCAGACTCGTGCTCGATCTGTGGGCATATACCCGTCTGGTGCTTGCTCCGAATGCGGAACAAGTTGCAGTGCCCGTTTCCGACCACCAGATCGAGGCCGAATAATGGATCCGATTCATATTGGGCTGATTGGCATGGCGGCCCTGACGGTGCTGATCGTGCTCGGCGTGCGCATTTTTGTCGCGGCGGGTCTGGTTGGATTCGTGGGTCTGTGGGCCCTGCGCGACTTCGATAAAGCGGTCAGCATCGCCGGTCATATTCCGCATTCGGATACCACCAGCTATGCGCTGTCGGTGCTGCCACTCTTTATTCTGATCGGGCACCTCGCGCATCACGCCGGCATTGTGCAGGGCGCCTATCGCTGCGCGCGGGCCTGGCTTGGTTGGCTGCCTGGCGGGCTTGCGATTTCAACGATCTTTGCGTCTGCGGGCTTCGCTGCTGTGTCGGGCGCGAGCACCGCTACCGCTGCGGTGTTCTCGAGAATCGCGATTCCCGAGTTGCTGCGCTACAAGTATCAGCGAGGCATTGCCGCCGCGGTCGTTGCGGCTGGCGGCACACTCGCGTCGCTGATTCCGCCATCCGCGATCATGGTGGTCTACGGTGTGATCACCGAGACCTCGATCGGCGGGTTGTTGATGGCTGGCTTCATCCCAGGCCTGATCTCGGCGGTGCTGTACGCGTCGGTGATCGTCGTGCGCTTCAAGATGAACCCCAAGCTTGGCGAGGCGGTTGAAGCGGTGAGCTGGAAGGAGCGCGTTACCTCGCTGCCCGATGCCATGCCCATCGTTGCAGTGGTCGCTGCGGTGCTCGGCGGTATGTACACCGGCTGGGCCACGCCCACCGAAGTCGGCGCGCTCGGCGCATTCATCGTGTTCGGTATCGCGGTCGCGCGTGGTTTGCTCAGCCCGCGCGGTCTGCTCGACTCGCTGATGGACACTGTCAAGCTGACCGTGATGATCTTCTCGATCATCTGGGGTGTGCTGGTGTTCGTGCGGTTTCTCGCGTTTGCTGGCGTCTCGTCCGCGTTTTCTGACTGGATTCTCGCGGTTGGCGTCTCGCCTTACCTGGTGCTGCTGGCGGTTATCGTGCTCTACACCTTCCTTGGCATGTTCATGGACGGTATCGGCATGCTGCTGCTGACGCTGCCGGTGGTGTTTCCGGTGATGACCAAGCTCGGATTCGATCCGATCTGGTTCGGCATCATCGTCGTCAAGATGGTCGAGGTCGGCTTGCTGACACCGCCGGTCGGATTGAACTGTTATGTGGTCAATGGCGTGCGTCCGGACATTCCGCTGCACGAGATTTTCCGCAACATCTGGCCCTTCCTGGTTGCCGACTTTGCCTGTGTTGCGCTGTTTACCGCATTCCCGGGAATTGTGACCTGGTTGCCGAGTGTTGCGATGGCCGGAGGCGGCTAGGCAAGCGCGACCCGATAAGCGTCGATCCCGCACTGCGTCGGATCGACGCCGATCCCTGGTGTATCGGGCATCTGCACCCAGCCGTCACGAACTTCTAAGGGGCATACTGCCTCGCGCAACGGATTCGTGTTGGCGTCGACCTCGGCCCAGCCCTGTTCGCCGAGGCTGGCACGCAGATGCAGAGAGGCCGCCAGGCCAACTCCGCCGCCAAGCCAGTGCGGACAGAATTCGACACCCAGTTCGCGGGCGAGCAGACCGACTTGCAGGCATCCTGAAATGCCACCCCATTTGGCGACATCCGGCTG
>JALRBB010000094.1 GCA_023257915.1 Quisquiliibacterium sp.
ACTAGGACACCGGCATCGAAACCCATTAGCCTTCGGACAAAGCGCACCGCTAGGCTGCATAGCCTGCGGCGCAGCGCCCTACCGGATCCGCTCGCCAGACAACCTCTCACCGGAGCCCAGCATGTCAGTGATCAAGATGGATGATCTCGTCGAATCGATCGGCGCAGCACTCCAGTTCATCAGCTACTACCATCCCGCCGACTACATCCGACACCTGGCGCGGGCGTACGAAACCGAGCAAAACCCTGCGGCGAAAGACGCAATCGCACAGATTCTGACCAATTCGCGCATGAGTGCGCAGGGACATCGACCGATCTGCCAGGACACCGGTATCGTCAATGTGTTCATGAAGGTCGGCATGGGGGTGCGTTTCGAGGGATTTTCCGGATCGCTGCAGGACGCCGTCGATGAGGGGGTGCGCCGAGGCTATATGCACCCGGACAATGTGCTGCGCGCGTCGGTGGTTGCCGATCCGCAGTTCGAGCGCAAGAACACTCGCGACAACACACCGGCGGTACTGGTCGTTGAACTCGTTCCGGGTGAAACCGTCGAGGTCACCGTGGCGGCCAAGGGTGGCGGATCGGAGAACAAGTCCAAAGTGGTGATGCTGAACCCCTCGGACTCCGTGGTCGATTGGGTTCTGAAAACAGTGCCGACGATGGGTGCGGGCTGGTGCCCCCCCGGCATGCTCGGCATCGGCATCGGCGGCACCGCCGAGAAGGCTGCGCTGATGGCGAAGCAATCGCTGATGGAGCCGCTGAACATGTATGAGCTGCTGCAGCGCGGCCCGTCCAGCAAGCTCGAGGAGTTGCGCATCGAGCTCTATGAGAAGGTCAATGCGCTCGGTATCGGTGCGCAAGGCCTGGGCGGTCTGACTACGGTCCTGGACGTCAAGATCGAGATGTATCCGACCCACGCGGCCAGCAAACCGGTCGCGATGATTCCGAACTGCGCCGCTACCCGGCATGCGCATTTCACGCTCGACGGCTCGGGTCCATCCTATTGCGAGCAGCCTGATCTGGCCGACTGGCCGGATGTCGAATGGGCGCCTGACTACGAGAAGTCGCAGCGGGTGAATCTCGATACGCTGACGCCAGCCGAAGTGGCCTCCTGGAAGCCCGGCCAGACGCTCCTGCTGTCGGGCAAGATGTTCACCGGCCGTGATGCAGCCCACAAGCGAATCCAGGACATGCTCGCCCGTGGCGAAAAGCTGCCGGTCGACTTTAAGAATCGCGCAATCTACTACGTCGGGCCGGTCGACCCGGTTCGCGACGAAGTGGTCGGCCCGGCTGGCCCGACGACGTCGACGCGCATGGACAAATTCACCGAGATGATGTTGGCACAGACCGGCTTGATCACGATGAT
>JALRBB010000174.1 GCA_023257915.1 Quisquiliibacterium sp.
GGCCGCGGCTGAACTGAACCTGACCGCATCGGCAGTCAGTCATCAGATCGCCCGTCTCGAAGAGCAACTCGGGGTGCGCCTGTTTGAGCGCAATGCGCATGGCGTGCGATTGAGCGCGGACGGCGATCGCTATCTGTCCCGCGTGGGCGGCGCGATCGCGGCGCTGGTCGCGGCGACCGGGGACCTGCGCGAGGGGGTTGTGAACAGCCTGTACCTGCATTGCTCGCCGAGTCTGGCCAGTCTGTGGCTGATGCCCCGCCTTGGCGACTTCACGAAGCGAAATCCGGACATCTCATTGAATTTGTCGGCCTCGCACTCGCCAAGCGACTTCGCCCACGGACAAGCCGATCTGGACATCCGCTACGGTGTGCCTGAGTGGCCTGGGCTGGAAGTGGAACCGCTGTTCGAGGAAGCGATCCTGCCGCTGGCCAGCCCGGCCTTCATCCGCCGCCATCGCCTGAAGGAGACGAGCGGCTTGCACGAGGTGCCGTTGATTCAGAGCACCGTCAACGTCGTCCAGTGGCCTGACTGGTTCGCGGCATTCTCCGGGCGGCATGCGCCTGATCGCGTCGCGATGCGCTTCGATCGTGCGCAACTCGCACTGGATGCCGCAGTGCAGGGTCTGGGGGTTGCCCTGGAGAGCGACAGAATGGCCGCGCGGCATCTGGCGGAGCGACGCCTGCGACCGGTCTTGGATGCACGCCTGGCAATCCGGGTGCAAGCGCATTTTTTGGTGTATCCAGCCCGACATGCTGCCCGCAAGCCGGTTGCCGCGTTTCGCGACTGGTTGCGCGCGGCGGTCAATCTCGACGCCTAAGCGGTTTCGCCAGTTGTCGGATCAGGCGCATTCCATTGCAGGATCTGATCCAGGGGCAGACGTTGCAGATCGGGCACGCGCGCATCGTCCCGCGGATAGCCCACTGGTAACACCAGCACGGCCTTCTCGTTTTTCCCGCGTCCGAGAATGTCACGTAAAAAGCCCATCGGGCTGGGCGTGTGCGGCAGCGTGACCAGGCCCATGTCATGGATCGCGGTGATGAAGATGCCGGCTGCGATACCGACGCTCTCATCCACGTAGTAGTTCTTGCGCTGGCTGCCGTCGGGCCGCAGTCCGTATTTTTCGGCGAACAGCACGACCAGCCAGGGCGCATCGGTCATGTGGGCTTTGACATGATCGGTGCCCAGCGGATGCAGCGCTTCGCGCCACTCGTCGGTGATGCGCTCGGCGTAGAACAGTCGTTCCTCGTGTTCGGCGGCGTCGCGAAGCTGCTGCTTGAGTTGCGGCTCGTCGATCGCGACGAAGCGCCATGGCTGGCGGTGTGCGCCCGAGGGCGCAGTGCCCGCCGCCTGCACCGCGAGCTCGATCAAGCGGCGTGGCACCGGATCGGTGGAGAACTGGCGCGTCGTGCGCCGGCGTTGCATCTGCTCGCAAAACGCCTGCGCACGAGCGAGCATCTGCTCCGGCGGCAAGCGCCGGTAATCAGGCAAGGGGACGAAGCGCGGCTGCGGCAATGGCCGATTGCCGCTGTCTTGCTCGTCGCGCGCCTCGTCTGCCATCGATCGGTCGATCCGGTTCAGAAAATCTCGAACAGACCGGCGCCGCCCATGCCGCCACCGATACACATCGTGACAACGCCGTACTTCGCACCGCGCCGCTTGCCCTCGATCAGCAGGTGCCCAGCCATGCGGGCCCCAGACATGCCGTACGGATGTCCGATCGAGATCGCACCACCGGACACGTTGAGCTTGTCGTTCGGAATACCAAGCCGGTCGCGGCAGTACAGCACCTGCACCGCAAAGGCTTCGTTCAGCTCCCACAGGTCGATGTCGCCCATGGTCAGGCCATGCGCCTTGAGCAGCTTGGGCACCGCGAACACCGGCCCGATCCCCATCTCGTCCGGATCGCAACCGGCAACCATCATGCCGCGGTAGGCACCCAGCGGCTGCAGGCCACGACGCTCGGCTTCCTTGGCTTCCATCAACACCATCGCGCTGGCGCCGTCGGATAGTTGCGAGGCATTGCCGGCGGTGATGCACTGGCCCTGCGCGATGCGCTGACCGTCCTTGAAGACGGGCTGCAGCTTTTGCAGGTCCTCGAGCTTGGTCGATGCGCGATTGCCCTCATCGAGTTCCAGCGTGATCTGCTTTTGCGAGGTCTGGCCGGTCTGCTTGTCGGTCACCAGCATCGTGGTCGTGGTCGGTGCAATCTCCGCCTTGTAACGACCCTCAGCCTGCGCGGCCGCGGTACGCTGCTGGGACTGCAGCGCGTACTCGTCCTGCGCCTCGCGGCTAACGCCATAGCGCTCGCCAACGACCTCGGCGGTCTCGAGCATCGTCATGTAGGTCTGCGGCAGCTGGTCGACCAGCCACGGATCACGGCCGCGGAAACGGTTGATCTTGTCGTTTTGCACCAGCGAGATCGATTCGACGCCGCCGCCGATCGCGACTTGCATGCCGTCGAACAGAATTTGCTTGGCCGCGGTCGCGATTGCCATCAGGCCCGACGAGCACTGGCGGTCGATGGTCATGCCCGGGACGGTGACCGGGACGCCAGCGCGCAGCAACGCCTGGCGCGCGACATTGCCGCCGGTTGAACCCTGCTGCAGCGCGCAGCCCATGATTACGTCCTCGATCTGTGCCGGGTCGACGCCGGCGCGCTGGATCGCGTGCGAAATCGCATGGGCAGCCAGTTCCTGGCCCTGGGTGTCGTTGAAAGCGCCACGATAGGCCTTGCCGATCGGGGTGCGCGCGGTTGAAACGATGACTGCTTCACGCATGATGGAGTTTCCTTTCACTTCATGTCCTGGAATCGCTTGCCCTCGGCGGCCATGCGCTCGAGCAGCGGCGAGATTGAGAAGTCCGGGCCCAGGCGCGGGCCGTGCTCCTTGAGCTTGGCGACCACATTGGCAATGCCCACGGTATCGGCGTAGAACATCGGGCCGCCGCGATAGACCGGCCAGCCGTAGCCGTTCACGTAGACGATGTCGATATCCGACGGACGGATCGCGATG
>JALRBB010000217.1 GCA_023257915.1 Quisquiliibacterium sp.
TGTTCGGGTACCGCGAAAAAATCCGGCCATGCGAGTTTCGACGTCGCCGTCATCGGCGCGGGGTCGGCGGGATTCTCCGCCGCGATCACCGCAGCCGATCTGGGTGCCCGGGTGGCGCTGGTCGGCCATGGGACGATCGGCGGCACCTGCGTCAATGTCGGCTGTGTGCCGTCCAAGATCATGATCCGCGCCGCCCACATCGCCCATCTGCGCCGGGAAAGCCCGTTCGATGGCGGTATTGCGGCAACTGTGCCTACGATTGACCGCAGTAAGCTGCTGGCCCAGCAGCAGGCCCGCGTCGACGAACTGCGGCACGCCAAGTACGAAGGCATCCTGGGCGGTAATCCGGCCATCACCGTTGTGCACGGTGAGGCGCGCTTCAAGGACGACCAGAGCCTTACCGTCCGTTTGAACGAGGGTGGCGAGCGCGTCGTGATGTTCGACCGCTGCCTGGTCGCCACGGGTGCCAGCCCGGCGGTCCCGCCGATTCCGGGCTTGAAAGAGTCACCCTACTGGACTTCCACCGAGGCCCTGGCGAGCGACACCATTCCCGAACGCCTTGCCGTAATCGGCTCGTCGGTGGTGGCGCTGGAGCTGGCGCAAGCCTTTGCCCGGCTGGGCAGCAAGGTCACGGTCCTGGCGCGCAATACCTTGTTCTTCCGTGAAGACCCGGCCATCGGCGAGGCGGTGACAGCCGCTTTCCGTGCCGAGGGCATCGAGGTGCTGGAGCACACGCAAGCCAGCCAGGTCGCCCATATGGACGGTGAATTCGTGCTGACCACCACGCACGGTGAATTGCGCGCCGACAAACTGCTGGTTGCCACCGGTCGGACACCGAACACGCGCAGCCTCGCGCTGGACGCAGCGGGGGTCACTGTCAATGCGCAAGGTGCCATCGCCATCGACCAAGGCATGCGCACGAGCAACCCGAACATCTACGCGGCCGGCGACTGCACCGACCAGCCGCAGTTCGTCTATGTGGCGGCAGCGGCCGGCACCCGTGCCGCGATCAACATGACCGGCGGCGATGCGGCGCTCGACCTGACCGCAATGCCGGCCGTGGTGTTCACCGATCCGCAAGTGGCGACCGTGGGCTACAGCGAGGCGGAAGCCCACCACGACGGGATCGAGACCGACAGCCGCACCTTGACCTTGGACAACGTGCCGCGTGCGCTTGCCAACTTCGACACACGCGGCTTCATCAAGTTGGTTATCGAGGAAGGCAGCCATCGGCTGATCGGCGTACAGGCGGTCGCGCCGGAAGCGGGTGAACTGATCCAGACGGCGGCTCTGGCCATTCGCAACCGCATGACGGTGCAGGAACTGGCCGACCAGTTGTTCCCCTACCTGACGATGGTCGAGGGGTTGAAGCTCGCGGCGCAGACCTTCAACAAGGATGTGAAGCAGCTTTCCTGCTGCGCCGGGTGAGAAAAAGGAGGTGTTCAATGAACGCCTACACGGTGTCCCGGCTGGCTCTTGATGCCGGGGTGAGCGTGCATATCGTGCGCGACTACCTGCTGCGCGGATTGCTGCGCCCGGTGGCGTGCACACCAGGCGGCTACGGCTTGTTCGATGACGCCGCCTTGCAACGGCTGTGCTTCGTGCGGGCGGCCTTCGAGGCGGGCATCGGCCTGGACGCGCTGGCGCGGCTGTGCCGGGCGCTGGATGCTGCGGACGGCGATGAAGCGGCCGCGCAGCTTGCCGTTCTGCGCCAGTTCGTCGAGCGTCGGCGCGAAGCGTTGGCCGATCTGGAGGTGCAGTTGGCCACCATGCCGACCGAGCCGGCACAGCACGCGGAGAGTCTGCCATGAACAACCCCGAGCGCTTGCCGTCCGAGACGCACAAACCGATCACCGGCTACCTGTGGGGCGGACTGGCTGTGCTGACTTGCCCCTGCCACCTGCCCATCCTCGCTGTCGTGCTGGCCGGCACAACCGCCGGTGCTTTCCTCGGCGAGCATTGGGTCATCGCGGCGCTCGGTTTGACCGGCCTGTTCCTTCTGTCCCTGTCGCGGGCGTTGCGGGCATTCAGGGAAAGAGAATGAGCGCTTTCCGGCCGGATGGATGGACGACGCCGGAACTGGCCCAAGCGGTCGAGCGCGGGCAGCTTGAACTGCACTACCAGCCCGTCGTCGATCTGCGCAGTGGTGGGATTGTCGGCGCGGAAGCCCTGTTGCGCTGGCGTCATCCGACGCTTGGACTATTG
The DNA here is from genome assembly GCA_023257915.1 of Quisquiliibacterium sp. Taxonomy (GTDB): domain Bacteria; phylum Pseudomonadota; class Gammaproteobacteria; order Burkholderiales; family Burkholderiaceae_E; genus Quisquiliibacterium. The sequence continues at coordinate 2,206 of JALRBB010000217.1, forward strand.
CCACCGGGCCAGTTCCTGCCCGTGGTCGAATCGTCCGGCCTGATGCCTGAAATCGGCGCTTGGGTGCTGGGCGAAGCCTGCCGCCAGATGCGTGACTGGCGAATGCTGGCATGGCGACCGTTCCGGCTGGCCGTCAATGTTTCGGCGAGCCAAGTGGGACCGGACTTCGACGGGTGGGTAAAGGGCGTGCTGGCTGATGCCGAGTTGCCCGCCGAGTATCTCGAAATCGAGCTGACCGAATCGGTCGCGTTTGGTGATCCGGCGATCTTCCCCGCCCTGGACGCCTTGCGGCAGATCGGTGTGCGCTTCGCCGCCGATGACTTCGGGACGGGGTATTCCTGTCTGCAACATCTGAAGTGCTGCCCAATCAGCACGCTCAAGATCGACCAATCGTTTGTCGCCGGGCTCGCCAACGACCGCCGCGACCAAACCATCGTGCACACCGTGATTCAGCTTGCGCACGGGCTGGGCATGGATGTGGTGGCTGAAGGCGTGGAAACATCGGCGAGTCTTGATCTATTGCGACAAGCGGACTGCGACACAGGACAAGGCTTCCTGTTCGCGAAGCCAATGCCGGCGGCGGCATTCGCCGTCTTCGTCAGTCAATGGAGGGGTGCCACCATGAATGCAAGTGACTCGACCACCACCAGTTGCTGCGTGTGCTGCAAGGAAATCCCGCTCGATGCCGCCTTCACCCCGGAAGGCGCGGAATACGTCGAGCACTTCTGCGGGCTGGAGTGCTATCAGCGCTTCCAGGCGCGCGCCAAGACCGGGAGCGAAACCGATGCCGATCCGAACGCCTGCGACTCATCACTGTCAGACTGAGGCATACCCTATCCTGATGTCAGGAGAAGCCACCCAGCAACTGTCATTTTCAGAAGACGACTGCACCAGTTGATTGGGCGTAATGGCTGTTGTGCAGCCAGCTCCTGACAGTTCAATATCAGAAGTGATCTGCACCAATCTCCCTGAGGCGGACTGCAACTATAGAAAAGACGATCCCGCAGATACAACAGGCGCTCTATGACTATTCAGCTAAGTGCTCATTGATGCCAGCGCTTAGAATCAATCCATCAGATCAAAACT
>JALRBB010000227.1 GCA_023257915.1 Quisquiliibacterium sp.
TTGCAACACTCCGCGCCGATGCCAGGTACGCTGGTGGTCCAGCGCGGCCAGACGCTGGACATGATCATTCGGCGTCATTTACCCGACAACCCCTACAAGATCGACATCGTGCGTCGCGCGATCATCGACATGAATCCGGCGGTCTTCCCGGCACGCACCCCGCATCTGATGCGCGCGGGCGCCCAGATGGTGCTTCCGACCCCGGATCAAATCCGGCAATCGGTGCTTGCCAGACACCCGGCGATGAAACCCTACCTGGTGGCCGATGAAGAGCAAGCCGGCGCCAGAGCGTCGCGCCAGCGAGACCAGAGCCGGTGGGTCAGGTTCCCCTGAGGCGCTGACATGATCACGGGCCTCGAAACCGCCCACCTGTTTCCCAGGGCTGCGGCGATGTTGCCCGAGGCCCAATTGCCGGTGGTGGAAGCCAAGGTTGCTTCCGACCTGAATCTGCGCGACGGGCAAGTGGTGCAGGCCACCTTGCAAGCCAATCTGCAAGGATTGAAGTTCGCCGAGTGGGATATGCGCCTGCCACTCACCGCAGCGCAGGCCGGCATACTGGCGCGATGGGCCGCACCGGACGGCGAAACCCTTCGCCTTCGGGTGCAGGTGATGCCCAATGGCAGTATCGTGCTGCGCCCGATGCCGCCAGCGGGAGGCGCGCCGCCTGGGCCGACTGCTGCGCTGTCGGCTGAACTCGCTGCCCAGCAAGCCGGCCGGGCCCTGCAACTGAGCATGCGCCCACCCGACCTGCGCGCCTGGGCCGACCTGCTCAAACCCGGGGTGCTCGAGACGCTGCTGCTGAACGCCACAACCCTGGATAGCGACGCCCGACAAAAGCTGATGAATAGCCTGCGTCTGCGCCCCAGCATCCACTCGCTCAGCGCCGATCGGGTCAGAGACTGGGTCCGGCACAGCGGCTTGAATACTGAACACGGCATGCTGCATGACAAAAGCGTGTCACCGCTCGACTTCAAGCTCGGCCTGAGAGCCCTGCTCGAAGAACTCGCCAGCAACGATAGCGGCAACACCCATCGCGTTCAGCAAGCGGTGGACGATCTCGAGTCGAGCCAGCTTCTTGCCAGCCAGGCGATGCTCGGCAAGGAGTGGACTCTGTCGCTCGTCTTGCCCTTTCGCGACGCCAATCCGGTGTTGATCCGCTTTTCGCGCGGCCAGTCGTCGGGCGACTCGTCGCCGGGCCCGATGACGATTCAGTTGCATACCGAGATCTCGCACCTGGGCGATGTCTGGTTACAAACCCGGATCCTGGATCTGCGTCAGGTCGACATGATGATGTGGACCACCAGCGAATCGCTGGCCGGCCAGGCGCGCGCACAATCCGCGGTGCTGGCCCGAGAGCTGGATAGCCTGGGCCTGACGATGACCAGCCTTCAGGTCATCCACGGACGCCGGCCGGAGGATGCCGACCGGCCGCCCCCCGCCGACGCTGCCGAACTCGGCCAATTGCTGGACCTGCGCACATGAAGCCGGGCTTTCGACAAGCCATTGCGCTGGAGTACGGGCAAAACCCGAGTCCGATCATTCGCGCAAAGGGTGACGACGAG
>JALRBB010000249.1 GCA_023257915.1 Quisquiliibacterium sp.
ACTGGCGCAAAACCCGGTGGCAGGGGGCGTTGCGCGGGCGCCCAGGCATGGCCATAGACAATCTCCACGCTCAATGCAATGCGCCCATCCGGTCCTGCAAGCCCGGCCAGACGATCCAAGCGCGACTGCAAGTAGCTCCGCCCGCGCATGCCCTTGCCCCGGGAACGCACCGCGTTGCCGCCCAGAGCATGCAACTCGGATAGCAGACGTTGAGGCGACTCCCAGGTCACGGTCAATCTCTCGGCATCCATGACCGGCTCGGCAAACCCTGCGGTCACCAGCCAATCACCAATATCGTGCATGTCGTCAAATCGCGGCGTGCTCACGCCGATGTCGCGCAACTCGCGCAGCGAATCCACGCCAAACGCACTGAACATCAGCAGGCATCCGCCACGAGCGGCGCGACGCCACTCCTGCAGTAAAGCGCCACGATCGGTGAACCAGTGCCAGGCGAGATTCGACCAGACGAGATCGACGCTCGCTGCCGGCAAGGGCAGGCTCGCGGCATCGGCGGCAACAAACCACGGCGCCTGCGCACCAGGCTGTGCGGCACCAAATAATTTCCGAAGCCTGTCGAACATCGAACGGCGCGCCTGCTCACCATGCAGTGCGGCAGCAGCAGCGGCCATCGGGGCACTGACATCGATGCCGAGCACATTCGCGGTCGGATACCGCTGTTGAAGCAGCACCGAGCCCTGGCCGAGCCCGCACCCGGCGTCGACGATCAGCGCCGGTTGCACACGAACCAGCTCGAGCCGCTCGAGCATGCGCCGCTCAATCTCGCGCAGCAGAAAATCGGCTCCGGCCAGGCGCTGCGCGCGGCGCGCAAACTGCAGCCTGACAGCCTTCGGATCTAGGTCGGATGCTTCGCTCATGGCGCGCCGAGTATAGAGTGAGCCGGCTATTGTGACGCCATGCGCACCAGATTCCTCAGCAAGCCCGGCTGCACACGCCTGGCCAATGCCGCACTCGCACGAACAGTGGGGCAGCTGCACATGCTTGCCGATGCCTGGTTGCCGGCCAGCTGCGCGCTGTGCTCGCTACCTCCCAGCATCAAGATGCGATTCGAGGCAGGCATCTGTGACAGCTGCGTCGAACGGCTAGCCGGCGCGGCCGCGCAACGCTGCCCGGTCTGCGCGATCCGTCTGCCAGCAGGCCTTGCAACCGGCACGCCCTGTGCACGATGCGACAGATCGCCACCGGCCTTCGAGCACACCGTGGTGCTGGCTGATTACGCGCCGCCTCTGGACCGCCTGATCCATGCAATGAAATTCGGCTCAGATCTGGCTGCCGCCCGGGCGCTGGGCAAACTGCTCGCCATCCGCGTGCAGGCCAATGCTGACGCGAAACCCCAGTTGCTCGTGGCTGTTCCGCTCGCGCCGGCCAGGCTTGCCACGCGCGGCTACAACCAGTCGGAGGCGATCGCGCGGGCACTGGCCCGATCGCTTGGTATTCCGCTGGTACGCAACGGTCTGCTGCGCATTCGCGAGACGGCAGCACAATCCAGCCTCGCGCTCGCAGGGCGTAGCGCAAACCTGCATGACGCATTCAGCGCAGCCACTCGCTTCGATGACCGTGTCGTCGGCCTGGTGGATGATGTGATGACCAGTGGCGCGACTTTGCAGGCGATCGCGTGCATCCTGAAGCAGGCCGGCGCCCGACGGGTCATCAACCTGGTGGCGGCCCGCACGCCCTGATAAGGTCGCGTCTTTCCTCGCCCCTTGCGATCGCCCGATGTTCAACGTCGTCCTCGTCCACCCGGAAATTCCGCCGAACACCGGCAACGTGATCAGGCTTTGCGCGAACGCCGGCGCCAGCCTGCACCTGATCGAGCCGCTCGGCTTTCCGATCGACCACGCCAAGATGCGGCGGGCCGGCCTCGACTATCACGAATTTGCGTCGATGCAGGTCCATCCAAACTGGATCGCTTACCTGGAATCGGCCAAGCCGGGCCGACTCTTTGCCTTGACGACCCGTGGAACACGCTGGCCAAGCCAGGAGACATTCGAACCAGGAGACAGCTTCGTGTTCGGCTCGGAAGGATCCGGACTCGCGGCGCCCGTGCTGGACAGCTTCCCGCCGGAGATGCGCCTGCGACTGCCGATGCGCGAGGGCAACCGCAGCATGAACCTGTCGAATGCGGTGGCGGTCGTGGTCTACGAGGCCTGGCGTCAGAATGGATTCACCGGCGCGATCTGAATTGGACCGCAGCACCAGCCCAGGGCGGCCGAGATCAAGCTCACCGCCAGGCGCCGCCAGACCCCATCAGGCGCCGGCGGCAACCCGCGCCAGCAAGCTATCGATCAATGCATCGGCATCGGCGTCGACGAGCAATTGTCCGATGTCATCGGGGCGCACGAAACCCGCATCGACCATACCCTGACAGGTGCGCAGCAACGGCTGCCAGTAGCCGCGCGCATCGAGCAGCGCCGACGGTTTACGATGCTCGCCGATCTGGCGAAGCGTCAGCACCTCGAACAGTTCGTCCAAGGTGCCCAGTCCGCCGGGTAACGCGACGAATGCATCGGCTTGTTCAATCATCCGGGTCTTGCGCGTCGCCATGTCGTCGACGACCTCGAGCGCCGTCAGCCCGGTGTGAGCCAGTTCACGGGTCATCAGGCTGCGCGGGATCACGCCGAGCACATTGCCACCGGCGGCGAGCGCACCACTGGCCAGCGCCCCCATCAGACCGACCTTGCCACCACCGTAGACCAGACGCACTCCGCGGCTCGCGATCCTTGCACCAAACGCGGATGCCAGTTCCGCCCAAAACGGATCGTTACCGTTGCGCGCCCCGCAAAAGACGCAGATCGACAACTCGCGTTGCGCCATTCTCAGCGCTCCCGACGGGGTTCGCGCGCCAGCAAGGCCTGCAAGGCCTCGCGCGGCGAGGCCCGCCCTTCCAGCACCATCAGCACTGCCGAGACGATCGGCAGATCCACGCCGAGCGCCCGGGCTCGCGCATCGACGACCCCGGCGCAGGCCACACCTTCAGCAACATGCCCAAGCTCCTGGACGATCTGCGACAGCGAACTGCCGCCCGCAAGCCCGAGCCCGACACGGCGGTTTCGCGAAAGATCACCAGTGCAGGTCAGCACCAGGTCGCCAAGCCCGGCAAGCCCGGTGAAGGTTTCGGATCGGGCCCCGAGCGCGACGCCAAAGCGGGCAATTTCTGCCAGACCACGGGTGATCAGTGCAGCGCGGGCGTTATGCCCGAGTCGCAGCCCGTCGCAAATGCCAGCGGCAATCGCCATCACGTTCTTGAGCGCACCGCCGACCTCGACTCCGACCACGTCATCGGAACCGTAGATTCGGGCCGCGCCGTGGTGAAAAGCCTGGATCGCAAGCTCGCAGACCTCGGCCTGCGCCGACGCGGCAGTCAGGGCGACCGGCAGGCCGGCGGCGACCTCCTGCGCGAAGCTTGGACCAGACAACACGCCGCAGCGCACCGGACCAAGCACCTGTTCAACGACCTGATGCGGCAGTAACCCTGATTCGCGCTCCATCCCCTTGCATAGCCAGAGCAGCGCAGGCAACTCGACGGCTGCATCCGACATCTGCTGCAACAGTGGCCGCAGGCCGGCTACCGTGGAGGCGATCACGAGCAGTCCGCGTGGCACCGAAACCCAGGCGAGCGTGTCGCGCAAATCCGAGACCGACTCGATACCTGCGGCAAGGGGCACGCCAGGCAGATAGCGACGATTCTGGCGATCACGGGTCAGCGCATCGGCCCGGGCCGGATCACGACTCCAGAGCCGCACCGCATGCGTACTCGCCCCATGCTGCGCAAGTGCGGTGCCCCATGCTCCCGAGCCGAGAATCGCGATGCGCATGATCAAAAATCTGCCGCGAGCGGTCAGAGCCCCCAGATTTGGGCGTGCCGAACGAAACCGGCGGTTCCGTCGCGATGCCTGACCCTGGCCCACCCCGGAGCGGGATCGACCTCGAGCAGTTCCAGCAGCACGCCACTGTCCGCGGTGAACAACACTTGCGCAGCCTCATTGGCGAAGGCCCGCACCACGGCCGGCGCGGTCGCCACCACGGTGCGCCCGGGTGCAATGTCGGAGCGCTCGATCCAGAACACGTCGCCGGCTGCATCACGCGCCTTGACCCACAAGCGGATCACCGACAGCAGTTCGATCGGCATGCCCTGCGGGGCGACGAACAGCGGCGTTGCATTCGCCGACGGAGCATCAAACAGCACCGCGCCGGGCTTGCCAACCGACGCGTACTCGGCGGCCGACACGCCCGATGCAGCCAGCATCAGCGCAACGAGGACCGCCGCCCGACGCATTACTGCACCTGACCAGGAACGTAAATCGATGGCTGCCCGGCCTGCTGCTCTTGCTGCAGGCGTTGCTGGTAAAGCGCCTCGAAATTGATCTCGGCCAGATGGATCGGCGGAAAACCGGCGCGCTGAATGACGTCGGCAACATTCGCCCGCAGGTAGGGATAAACAATATTGGCGCAGACCACGTTCAGGATCATCGGCATCTGCTCATCCGGCACATTGCGGATTTCGAAGATTCCAGCCTCCTTGGCCTCGACCAGAAAGGCGGTCTTTTCGCCAGCCCGGGTCGTGATCGTGACCGTGACAGCGGTCTCGAAAATACCCTCGACGATCTGCTGTGCAGACACATCGAGCTGAATTTCCACAGCCGGCTGTTCAGTCTCGAGAAAAATCTGTGGCGCGTTCGGGATCTCCAGCGACAGATCCTTCAGGTAGGTGCGCTGAATTGAGAAGACCGGTTCGCTGTTTTGGGTTGAAGACATCTGGGTTCCTTTTTGATCTGCCAGGCCGGGGTCAGCCGGCCAGCAGCGGTTCGAGTTCGCCGGCCACGTCGAGCGCGGAAAGATCATCGAACCCGCCAACATGAGTCTGACCGATGTAGATCTGCGGAACGGTACGACGACCGGTGCGCTGCATCATTTCGTCGCGGGCCTGCGGATCGGTGTCGATGCGGATCTTCTCGATGTTCTCGACGCCGCGGGCGCGCAGCAGTTTCTCGGCACGGGTGCAATACGGACAGACCGCAGTGCAATACATCTGGACAGGAGCTGTCATGGTGTTTCCAGGTGAACGGGAGTTACTTGACGACCGGCAGACCGGCCTGACGCCAGGCGGTGAGCCCTCCGGCCAGATTGAAGACCTGCTCATGTCCGGCCTTGCGCAAGATCCCAAGGGCACGACCGCTTCTCGCGCCGGTGGCACAGCAGACCAGCACCGCCTTGCCAGTCGCAAGATCACCGATCCGCTTGTCGAGCTCCGACAACGGGATGTTACGCGCGTTGGGCAAATGCCCGGTCGTGAACTCGGCCGCTTCGCGCACGTCAAGCACGATCGGATTCGAATCGTTGATCAGACGGGTTGCCGACAGCGTGTCGAGCGCCGATCCGCCGCCGCCGCGTTGCAGGATCGGCCACAGCAGCATGGCTCCGGACACGAAGGCGATGACGATCAGGACAATGTTTTCGGTGATGAAATTCACGGTCAGGCTTCTGGCTGGTTAACAGGCGATTATAGAATACGGGCTGAAATTCTGATCGAGCAGCCATGACCCACAAGATCGTCCTGATTCGCCACGGCGAGAGCCAATGGAACCTCGAGAACCGGTTCACCGGATGGACCGACGTTGATCTGACACCCAACGGCATGGCCGAGGCCAGGCGTGCCGGACAGTTGCTCAAGGCCGAGGGCTTCGAGTTCGATCTCGCCTACACCTCGGTGCTCAAGCGCGCGATTCGGACCCTGTGGACCGTGCTCGACGAGATGGATCGCCTGTGGCTGCCGGTG
>JALRBB010000285.1 GCA_023257915.1 Quisquiliibacterium sp.
GTCGAACAGCTGCTGCATCGCCTCAAAGAACGGGTGTGCAGGAGGCGTTGCGGCCTTTTTCGTGGAGTCGTGCAACTTGCGAGCAGACAGCAGGCGCAGCGCCGAGATCTCCTTGTCTTCCGGCTTGCGACCCTGCAGGTAGAACGGATCCGCGGATGCGAAACAGGCCTCGGCCGCCAGCGAGGCATCGCCGATGCGATCAGGCTTGTAGATGTTGCCCTTCAGAGCTTGCAGGCTCGCACCCAGCAGCGCCTGGATGTCGTCGCGCTGTGCACCCCAGATCTGAGCCGCCTGCGCGTAGGCCTGGAGGAGTTCGTCGGCTGCAAGCGCCTGAAGGCGCTCGACGCCCTGCGGCCAGAGCGTGCGAGCCCGCGGCCGGGCCAGTGCGCGAGCCAGCAACTGACCGTGGCTTCGTGGTGAGTCGCGACGGCTGAGCAGATAGCGCAGCAAGGGATCGGGGGTCTGCCCGGACGCAATTCGCCTGCGCCAGAAATCGTGAATCACCTGCTCGCGCAAGCTGGTGTCATCGGGCAGCAATTCGCTGACCAGCGGGATCTGTGCCGCAAACGCGCTATCTGCCAGCGCCCTCTGACAAAAGCCGTGGATCGTGAAGATCGAGGCCTCGTCGAATCCGGCCAGTGCCGCATCGATGCTGTCGCGCATCTGTGCCTCACTGGGCGCTGCATCCCCAGCCGCGCGCAACCGCCGCAGCAATTCGTTGACGAACTCATCCTGGACGGCGCCCGCCTCCTGCGCCAGCTGTCTGCGGGTCTGCACCAGCCTTTGCCGGATGCGCTCGCGCAGCTCGGCGGTGGCTGCGTTGGTGAATGTGACGACCAGGATCTCGGTGACCTTCAGAGAACGCTCCAGCACAAGGCGCAGGTAAAGCGCGCAGATGTTCCAGGTCTTTCCGGTTCCGGCCGATGCTTCGATCAGGCTGACCCCGTCGAGCGGGCAGTCGATGACGTCCAGTGCGCGTGTCGCGGATTGCATGTCAGTCATGCCGAAGATGCGCTAGCAGCGGTTCGAACACGGTTCGGGCACAGCGCTCGAAACCGGGCTGACCGGAGAGCACCGGATCGGCAAGCCCGCGCCAGGCGAGTCGAACGGCGGGATCATCGCGCTCGCCGGTAATGCCGTGCGAGGAGCCAGCCCAAAGCGCGCGGATCTTGCTGCCAAGTTGCCAGCCCGCATCGGCAAAGGCCTTCGAAGTTTTCGGAAAGAACGCCAGCGGTTCGCGCATCCCCTGCAGATACAGATCGAACAAACTGCGCAACTGCGCATGCGGATCCTCGCAGCGGGTAAACCGGATACAGATGTCTCGCCGGACCCAGGACAGCTCGTCGGACGCATGCTCCGGCGGACAGGCCCACAGCAGCAGCTGGTTCAGCCAAGCGGACAGGTAATCGGACGGCCGGGCCGGACGATCGCGATAACGCACCAGGCCCGCCGCACGCAGATCGGAAAATGCCGCATCGAGCCGCCAGCAGTCGGCTCCGACACGGATTTCGACCTGAGCCAGATGCGGGGGCAGCGAGGGCTCGTTGAGTTGCGGACGAAGTTGCGCGGCGAAGCTTTGCAGCTGATGCAGCGTCTGTTGCAAACCGATCTGCCCGAGCGCCCCAGGCGGAACCTCGGTGCCGGCCATCGCCAGCCGCTGTGCCTGCTCTATGCCGGAGCCGTCAATCAGCAGTGGCAGCAATCGGTCGGACAGATCATCACGATCCTGCCATTCAGGCAGAAAGGATTCGTCGTCGCGAAGCTGCTGCTCGCGACGCGGCAGTTGCAGCCCGATGCGACGCTCAAGCAGCTCTCGAGCCGGGTTGCGAAAGAAGCGCTCAAGGGTGTCGATGGACAGCACGCTAGGCCGCACGGACAGCTCCGGCAGGGGCTCTGGAAAAAATACCGCTGCGCGCTGATCCCCGGAGTCTTCGTCGACTGCATCCTCATCAAGCTCATCGAAGGCATCGCTTGTTCGCGCGGACAAGACCGGCGGCTGTGCGCTCAGACTGACTCGCGCCTGCAGCGCACCGGCATACTCGGCATGATGGCTGGCGATTCTGGGGTCGATGCCCGGATCGACCCGAAAGCTGCGCGGCGAAAACGGCTGCAGCGGATGCTCGACGACCAGGCGGGACCGCGCCGCGGATAGCGATTGCGCCTGCGCAGGATCATCGGCGGTTGCGAGCACCAGATGATCGAGCAATTCGGAGATCAGAACCGAAGGCGGCAAGACCGAATTGTCCCGGATGCTGCGACCGACATAGCTCAGGTGCAGAATCTGTCGAGCCGACAGCAATTGGTCGAGAAACAGATTGCGCTCATCGGTCTGCCGCTGCCGGTCCATCGGGCGTGGATGCAGCGGTATCAAGTCGAATTCGGCCGGCCGGGTCAGGCCAGGGAAGACGCCGTCGTCCAGCCCGAACATGCACACAATCCGGTATGGAATCGCACGCAGGCTGCTGATCGCCGCGAAGGTGACCGCGCCGGTCGGTACTCCGCCGCGCTCCGGATCGTCGAGAAACTCCTGCAACGACAGCCTGGCCACGTCGGCGGCGAACTCAAGCTTGTCGATGCCAGGACGATCGGTGTCGACCCCGGTGCTATCGGCCTGATGCCCGAATGCATCGAGTGCCGCGAGCACTTCGTGAAGGTCTTCGGGCGAGCCACGCTCATCGATGAAACGCTGGACGGTTTGCACGAAGAGTTCGGCCCACTGGGCGGCGCTACGCGGCTGCGTGAGCTGCTCACGCAGGCTGCGCAAGGACTCGATGAAATACCAGGCCGTACCGAGCCATGCGGCCTGCACGCCTTCGACACCTGCGACCGCAAGCCGGTCGGCGAAGGGTTGCGCACAAGCATCCTGGACCGCGTAACCGAGAAACAGACGATCGAGACCGTCGACGAAGCTGTGTGCGGCGCTGGACGGCAAGTCAAGTGAGCTGCGATGCGAGGCGTCCAGCCCCCAGCGCACCCCGGCATCGCGCAGCCAGGTACGCAGTTGCTCGAGTGCATCGGCGTTGAGCCCGAAGCGGGCACTGATCGGTTCTTGTTCGAGCAGACCAAGCACCTCGCTGAGCGGCCAGCGCGAGCGCGCCAGATCTAGCAGCGCAAGCAGCGAGCGGGCCACCGGATTGACCTCGCTGCGGGCAAGACCGGTGATCTGATACGGCACATGGCGCTCGCGCGGCACCGAGCCGAATACCGCATCGATCAGCGGCGCGCTGGATTGAAGATCTGGCGTGACGACCAGGACCTGATCGGGAGTGAGGTCTGGATACTCAACGAACAAACCCAGCAGGCGGTCATGCAGCACCTCGAGCTCACGGCTGCGCGAATGACAGACATGCACTTCGAGGCTGCGATCGGACGCATCCAGGCGCACCGATGCCGGTGCGAGCTCTTGCAAATGCAGAATTGAATCCTGCAGGCGGCCGAGCAAGCATGGCGACTGTGACGGCTGGAAAGCGGCGTGCGCGGAATCGGACTCGAGTGTGTCGACCAACTGGCGCAACTGCGACTGCGACTGCCTTGCCCAGGACGCCAGCAAGCGATGCCCGACTTCATGATGGTCTCGTCGGCCGGCGGCCTGCAGATAAGCCAGACGACGCGGCTCGACCACATCGAACCAATACTCAGCGCATGGATTCAGCGCATACACATGCAGTTCGCAGTGCCGCGCCAGCGCGCGTAGCACTTCCAGGTGCAGCGGCGCGATGTCAGGAAGGCAGAAAAGATGCACCGGCACTGGAAACGCCCCGGCCGGTACGCCCTCGGATTGCAGACGGTGCGCGAAGGCGAGCAATGGATTGACCGGATCAAGACCCAGTGCACCAGCGATGCGCTGCCACAGGGCGGCCTGCCAGGGCTCGTCCTCCCCGAGCAGTGCTGAAGGATTCGCCTGTCGACCTTGCTGCCAGGCCTGCAACCAGTCAGTTCGGTAGGTCACGTAGTGCGACAACACTCCGGCGACCTGACGGGCCAGCTCGAAGCGCATGCGATCGTCTGCCTGTTGCAGGTAGGCCGACAGGCGAGGCCATTGCGCATGCCAGCTGGGATCGCCAAACGCCGCATACGCATGCCAGGTGAGCGTGGCGCTGTCGAACGGCGACTCGACCCGGACCTGGTCGTCAAAGCGCGCTAGCTGCCGCCACAGCCATTGGGCCAGATAGTCGACCTGCAGGTTTGCGCAGATGCCCTGCCTGCGCGCCAGATCCAGGGTGAGGCGCCGCTTGATCGCGGTGCTCGGCACCAGCAGGACGTCGGACTCGAACGGAGAACCGCGACGCGCTTCGATGCGGGCCGCGAGCAATTCAGCCAGCAGCTCGAAACGGTTCGAGAACCGGATCTCGAGCATGGCCCGTGTGGCGCGCGCGATCGGCTGCGGCGAGCCCGGCTCAGGCGTAGCGCCCGAGCGTGGCAACCGCGATGGTGAGCATGGCCAGCACCAGATTGACGAGCACCAGCAGCCGGATTGAATTCAAGGCTGCGCCGGCCGCCGGCCAATCCTGCGCGGCAACGCTGGCGCGCAGCCGCGGATACCGCAGGCCACGGATGACTGCGAACACCACGGTCATCAGCAGGGCAATGCCGAGCATCAGATGCCAGGCAATCGGCGCAGCCGCCATGCCGACCGAGCCCATCATGGCCAGCCCGCTCAACCAGAGCAGCACCAGCGCCACGATGACCCAGCCGAAGAATCTGCCTAGCGCATCGGCCATCAGCGGCAGACGCTGCGGCGGCGGCAACTGGAGCGCGGCCGGACGCAGGCACAGATGCGCGAAAAACATGCCACCAACCCAGATCGCGACCGCGAGGACATGCAGGAAAAGCCAGACTGGATACATCGTGAACCCCTTTGACGTGTTCAGAACCGATTCTGTCAGAAGACGGGCTCAACCGATGAGCCCGCAGCACCAATCGATCAGCCCGATCATCGCAGGCTGGTGAGCAGGATCATCGCGCCGCCAAACAGGATCAGCGCCTCCATGAAGTGGGCATGCAATCGTGCATGCATACGCTTGACCAGCCATGCGGCGAGCGCGCTGCCGGGCAAGGTCACCAAGCCGATCGTCACCCCAAGCAAGGCCGCCTGCGCATCGAGCAGTGCGAAGCGCCCGAACAGCGCAGCTCTCACCAGATCGACTGCGATTGTGACCAGGGCGTCGGTTGCCAGGACCGCCATCCCGGTCAGGCCGGCACCATACAGAAAAGAGACCAGCAGCACCCCCATGCCGGACGCAAATCCGCTGACGAAACCGAACAGCGCGCCTCCGGCGACCAGTCCGCGCGGACCGACAACAATCTCGCGGGCCTTCAGAAAGCGGCGCAGCGGAACGCTGGCGATCACAGCCGCGCCGATCAGCAGACCCAGCGGCCTGGGGTCCAGCGTCGCATACAGTTGCGTGCCGATCAGCAGGCACGGAAACGCCGCGAGCAGCAAGCGCCCCACCGCGCGCCACTCGACATGCCGGCGATAGAACCAAAAGCGTCCGGCGTTGATCAGCACTCCGGCGACTGCAAGAACCGGCACCACCGCCTTGACACCGATCAACGGCGCCAGCACCGCGGTCAGAATCACCCCGGTTCCAAAACCACCGATCCCGCCAATGACCGCCCCACCAAATGCCGCCGCGATCACGATCATCCAGGTTTGAGGATCGTGAATCACGCTAGATTCGATGCGAAAGTGTGGGCCAGTTCAGGAAAAATGACGGTCGAAGGTAGCGTTGGCGCGCTCTTCGATTCGGGCACGAAACGGTACCAGTAGCACGCCCAGACGCAGGTCGAACTGCACCTCGTTGCGCGTCACCATCAGTTCGCCCTCGGTTCCGCTACGCGACAGACGCAACACGTCGCCATCCCAGCTGGCTGCCATGCCAAATTCCTCGGCAAGATCGTCGGCCACCTTCTGGGCAGCCACCTTGGCCTGCTTCAATCCGACCAGGTGCCGGCGACGCAGATGGACCTCAGCCATCGAGCTCAGCCGGCGGAAACCTGGGTGGCCAGGGGCTTGCCCTCGACCCACGCGACCAGATTGCGGGCGGCGAGCATCGCCATTCCCAGACGTGAACTGCGTGTGGCGCTGCCGATATGCGGAGTCAGCACCACATTCGGTACCTCGAGCAGCCCTGGATTCAGGGCTGGCTCGTTTTCGAAGACATCGAGACCGGCTGCGGCGAGCTTGCCCGCGCGCAGCGCCTGCACGAGCGCCGCGTCATCGACGATTCCGCCGCGTGCGATGTTGATCAGCGTCGCGGTGGGTTTCATCAGTTCGAACTGGGCAGCACCGATCAGGTGATGCGTCTGCGGCGAGTACGGCAGCACCAGCACCACATGGTCGGCTTGGCGCAGCAACTCGTCCTTCTCGACCCGGGTCGCGCCGATTTCGGCCTCGTTCGGCGCAACGCTACGGTTGCTGTACAGCACCTTCATGTCGAATCCGCGCGCCCGCCGGGCGACGGCTGATCCGATTCTTCCCATGCCAATGATGCCCAGCGTCGACCCATGCAGGTCCTGCCCGAGAAATTGGTCCCAGGCCCAGCGCTGCCAGTGCCCTTCGCGCAACCAGCGTTCGGATTCGGTGATCCGCCGGGCGGTGGCCATCAACAGCGACCAGGCCATGTCAGCGGTCGCCTCAGTGAGCACGTCCGGTGTGTTCGTAACCGGAATGCCACGCGCCG
>JALRBB010000295.1 GCA_023257915.1 Quisquiliibacterium sp.
CCTTGGTCACCGAAGATGACCGTCTTCAAAGCCGCATCAACCAGCTGGTCGATCGGCTGGAGGCCTCGATCAAGCAGAGTTTCCGCACGGCGATCACGCAGGGGCGCCTGCCTGCAGACACCGACCCGGCGGCCCGGGCCGGAATCCTGTGCGCATTTATCCTTGGCCGCTGGCTGCGCTTTGCCAAGAGCGGTTTCAAGCGCTCCCCTACGGAGATGCTGGAGCAGCAAATCGCGCCCTTGATCACCTGACCCGTTGCCCGGGAGCAGCGTCCTCTGGTTTGCGGAGGGCGGGCAAGCGGGCGCGCGCTTCGTTCTTGATCGGAATCCCACATGCATCACGATGAAATCACTGGCCTGGACGCCTGTGCGCTGTCTGACGCGATCCGCTCCCGGCAGGTGTCCTGCCGCGAAGTGATGATCGCCCATCTCGATCGCATCGACCGGCTCAATCCGCAATTCAACGCAATCGTGCTGCCGCAGCCTCGCGAGAGTCTGCTGGCGCAGGCCGACCAGCGCGATGCCCAGCTTGCCCGCGGGCAATGGCTGGGCTGGATGCACGGCATGCCGCAGGCGATCAAGGATCTGTCGCCGGTGGCCGGCATTCCGATGACCAAGGGCTCGCCCTTGTACAAGACGAGTATCCCGACGCAGGACGGGCTGATCGTCGAGCGTGCCAAGCGTGCCGGCGCGATCATCGTCGGCAAGACCAACACCCCCGAGTTCGGGCTCGGTTCGCAGACCTACAACCCGGTGTTTGGCGCAACCCGCAATGCCTGGAACCCGGCGATGTGCGCCGGCGGCTCCAGTGGTGGCGCGGCGGTGGCGCTTGCCTTGCGGATGCTGCCGGTTGCTGACGGCAGTGACATGGGAGGCTCGTTGCGCAACCCGGCCGCGTTCAACAATGTGTTCGGGCTGCGCCCTTCCGCAGGCCGCGTGCCGAAGTGGCCGGGCGACGATGTGTTCACCGAGCAACTCGGGGTCGAGGGTCCGATGGGGCGCAGCGTCCGCGACGTCGCGATGCTGCTGTCGATTCAGGCTGGCTATGATCCGCGCGCGCCCCTGTCGCTATCGGAAGACCCTTCGGTCTTTGCCGCGCCGCTGACGCCGTACCAGAAGGGTGCCCGCATCGGCTGGCTCGGCGATCTGGACCGTCACCTGCCGATGCAGGACGGCATTCTCGATCTTTGTCGGCAGGCACTTGCACGCTTGCAGGACACGGGCTGCAGTGTTGACGAAGCCAAGCTCGGGTTCGCTCCGGAGCGTCTGTGGCAGATGTGGTTGACGTTGCGTAGCGCGCTGGTCGGTGGCGCACGACGCGCTGACTATGACGACCCGGCTCGCCGCGCGCAGCTCAAGCCCGAGGCCGTGTGGGAGGTCGAAAATTCGCTGCACGCGAGTGCGCTCGATTTTTTCCGGGCGTCGGTCGAGCGAAGCGCCTGGTATCAGCATGTGCTCAAGCTGTTCGAGCGCTACGACTTTCTCGCGCTGCCCAGTGCCCAGGTCTTCCCGTTTCCGGTTGAGCAGCACTGGCCGACCGAGATCGCGGGCCGCAAGATGGACACCTATCACCGCTGGATGGAAGTGGTCATCGGCCCCACGCTGGCGGGCCTGCCGGCGATCAGCCTGCCGGTTGGTTTTTCGGCCGCGGGCCTGCCGATGGGGATGCAACTGATCGGACGTCCACGCGGCGACCTGGAGGTGCTGCGACTGGCGCTAGCCTACGAGCAGGCAACCGACTGGTCGCGGCAAAAGCCGCCCGCCGCCTCCCGCACATCCGAGAGCGCACCGGCCTGATTCGTCAGGCCAGTGCTGCGGCTGAGCAGACCGGGCAATCCGGATCCTTGCCCAGCCCGATCTGCTGGATCTCCATCGTGCGGCTGTCCAGCAGCAGCAAACCGCGCATCGGTGTGCCAAACCCACCGACGATTTTCAGTGCTTCGGCAGCCTGCATCGTTCCGATGATGCCGGTCAGCGGTGCGAACACGCCCATCACCGCACAGCGAACCTCCTCGACCTCCCGGCCTTCCGGGAACAGGCAGTGATAGCAGGGTGAGTCGGCTTGCCTCGGATCGAAGACCGCAAGCTGGCCGTCGAAGCGGATCGCCGCGCCGGACACCAGCGGTACCCGATGTCGGACACAGGCGCGATTGACCGCATGCCGGGTCGCGAAGTTGTCGCAGCAATCGAGCACCACGTCGCTGCGCGCGACCGCTGCATCGAGATCCGCCCCTTCCAGACGTTGGGGCAGCATGATGATTTCGACCTGCGGGTTGATCTCGGCCAGCGTGCGTCGCGCAGATTCGACCTTCGGCATTCCGATACCGGATTCGCGATGCAGGATCTGGCGCTGCAGATTGGTCAGATCGACGGTGTCGGCGTCTGCGATCAGGATCTTTCCGAGACCTGCCGCCGCCAGATACATGGCTGCCGGGCAGCCAAGCCCGCCAGCGCCGATGATCAGCGCAGTGCCGCCCAGCAAGCGCTCCTGTGCGTCGATGCCGATTTCGTCGAGCAGCAGGTGGCGGCTGTAGCGCAGCAGTTGCCGGTCGTCCATCACCTCGTCATTTGGTCGGGGCGGTGGTTCCGGGCTTGGCAGCAGCATCGGTGCCGCGTGCAACCATCACCGGCTTGCCTTTCAGATGATTCAGCGCTTGCTGCAGCTGATAGTCGTCGCCTGAGCCGAACACGATCGGCTTGCGCTCTTTCGCCGCTTCCGCATCGGTCAGGGGCTTCGGCGCGCTAGGCGTTTCCTCTCTGTCCTTTGGGTTGGACAGATGACGGCTCAGGTCGGCTTCGCGAACCCGAAACTGGTTGATATCGCCATTGGGGGTTTCCTCGACCAGGAAGTCGGGCGTGATTCCCTTGGCCTGGATCGAGCGGCCATTCGGCGTGAAATAACGCGCGGTGGTTAGCTTGATTGCGGTGTTGTTGGTGAGCGGCAGGATCGACTGCACCGAACCCTTGCCGAAGGTTTGCGTGCCGATGACCGCGGCACGCTTGTGATCCTGCAGCGCGCCGGCAACGATCTCCGAGGCCGATGCCGAGCCGCCGTTGACCAGAACCACCATCGGCACGTTCTTGATGGCGTCCGGCAATCCGAGCAGCACGTCTTCCCGCGTGCCCCGCAGGTAGTCCTGGGGACTGGCGAGATACTGTCGCTTGGCATCCTCGGTGCGACCGTCGGTGCTGGTGACCAGCGTGCGAGCCGGCAGGAATGCGGCCGAGACACCGACCGCACCATGCAACAAACCGCCCGGATCGTTGCGCAGGTCAAGCACCAGCCCCTTGAGGGCACCGTCCTGGTACATGCGGTTGACATGCTTGACCAGATTCTCGACCGTGTGCTCCTGGAATTGGGTGATGCGAAGGTAGCCAAAGCCCGGTTCGATGAGCTTGGACTTCACCGACTGGACCCGGATCACGGCTCGTACGATCTTGATGATGATCGGTCGCGCCTCGCCCTTGCGGGAGATGGTGAGCACAATCTCGGTATCAGGCTTGCCGCGCATCAGTTTGACCGCGTCGCCCAAGGCCATGCCCTTCGTGGGTTTCTCGTCGATCTTGATGATCAGGTCGCCAGCCTTGACGCCGGCTCGCGCTGCCGGGGTGTCCTCGATCGGGGAGACGACCTTGACGAAACCGTCTTCAACTCCGACCTCGATGCCCAGGCCGCCGAACTGCCCCTGAGTGCCGACCTGCAGCTCCTTGAAGGCGTCCGCGTCCAGGTAGGCAGAGTGCGGATCGAGCCCGGCCAGCATGCCGCTGATGGCTTCAGTGATCAGCCGCTTGTCTTCGACCGGTTCGACATAGTTGGCCTTGATGGCGCCGAACACGTCCGAGAACTGGCGCAACTCGTCAAGCGGCAGCGGTTGCCGGTTCTCGCGCTGGGCAACCGCGGTAATGCCAAGGCTGATCAGCAGGCCGGCGACCATGCCGATCGAAAGCAGGCCCAACTTTTTCAAACTGCGACTCATACGATAAATCCGTGCAATCCCTGATTGATCGCGCGCAGGCGCGAACCTTGCATCCGCGCCAGGCGTGGATTTCCGAACGAGTATAAACCTCGCCAGCGCGCCGTGCCGCGGCTTTTTCGAAGATGTCGGGGCGTTTGTTTGCGCTGCCTGCAACAAGCGCGGCCGCGCTCAGGCCTTGAAGGCCTTGCCCTGGGCAGCGACCGCGGCCATCGCGGCCTCGATTTCGGCCTGATCGCCCAGGTAATAGTTGCGGATCGGCTTGAGTGCGTCATCCAGTTCGTAGACCAGCGGCCGCGCGGTCGGGATGTTCATGTGCACGATTTCATCATCGCCAATGCCGTCCAGGTACTTGATCAGCGCGCGCAGCGAATTGCCGTGGGCCGCGATCAGCAGACGTTTGCCAGAGCGGATTGCCGGTGCGATTGACTCTTCCCAATAAGGCAGCACCCGCTCGACGGTGTCCTTCAGGCACTCGGTGCGCGGTATCTGGCCGGCGGGCACATCGGCGTAGCGTGGATCATGGTCGGATTCGCGCGGATCACCAGCGGGCAGCGGGTTCGGGGCGATCGCATAGGCGCGTCGCCAGACGAGTACTTGCTCGTCGCCATACTGGGCCGCAGTTTCAGCCTTGTTCAGGCCCTGCAGCGCACCGTAGTGGCGCTCGTTCAGGCGCCAGGACTTCGTCACCGGCAGCCACAGGCGATCCATCTCGTCGAGCACGGTCCACAGGGTCCGAATCGCGCGCTTGAGCACCGAGGTGTAGGC
>JALRBB010000367.1 GCA_023257915.1 Quisquiliibacterium sp.
CTCGGCGCGATCCGCGACCGGATCGCCGGTGCAGTGTCCAGTTCGGAGCGCAGCAGTGACCGTCTGCGGGCCAACGGTATCGAGGTGCTCGATCTGAATGCGGTGATCGGGGCCGGCCGCCGGATCCCGGTCTATGTCGACGGGGCCGACGAGATCAATCCAAAGCTGCAGATGATCAAGGGCGGTGGCGGCGCGCTGACTCGCGAGAAAATCGTCGCGGCCGCCAGCGAAAAGTTTGTCTGCATCGTCGATGCAAGCAAACTGGTCGAGCAGCTCGGGCGGTTTCCGTTACCGGTCGAGGTGGTGCCGATGGCCTGCGAGCTGGTTGCCGCCCGACTGCGTGCGCTTGGCGGTCAGCCAACGCAGCGAGCCGGCTTTGTCACCGACAACGGCAATCTGATTCTGGATGTTGCCGGGCTGCGCATCGCGGATGCCGCTGCGATCGAGTCGCAGATCAACCAGTGGGCTGGCGTGGTCACCGTGGGTCTGTTCGCGCACGATGGAGCGGACATTGCGCTGGTTGCGCGCGGCAATGGCGTCGAGCGGGTCGAACCCGCCTAGCGATTAAGCCGCCGCTCCCTCGGACGGCTCCGTCGAGATATCGCAACGGCCGCGAATGCGGCCGTCAGCGCGGCAGACAGGGGGCTCAAGCGCTCGGCGGAACGTAACCAACCGGCCGGTCTGCGCCTTCGCCGAAGAAGTACTTCTCCATTTGCGTCGCCAGGTACTTGCGCGCGCGCGAATCGGCAAGGTTCAGCCGGTTTTCGTTGACCAGCATGGTCTGGTGCTTGAGCCAGGCCTGCCAGGCCTCCTTCGAGACGCTCTCCCAAAGCTTCTTGCCGAGTTCACCGGGATAGGGCGGAAAGTCGAGGCCTTCGGCCTCTTGTTGCAGCTTGATGCAGAAAACGGTTCGGGTCATGAGTTGTCCAGTCGGATCAAAGTTGAGCGGATGAGGTGTGGTGTGCGCTACAGGTTCTTGATCAGCACCTGCGAGCGCCGTTGCCAGTTGTAGAAGTTCTGTTTCTCGGCCGGCAGTGCGTCGATGCTGGCAAGCACGAAGCCGCGCCGCAGGAACCAGTGCGTGGTTCGGGTGGTCAGTACGAAAAGCCGCTTCAGGCCGAGTGCGCGGGCGCGCATCTCGATGCGCTTGAGCAGACGCTCGCCGTCACCACGGCTTTGTACCAGCGGATTGACCGCCAGACAGGCCATTTCGGCGATGCCGTCGTCCGGGTAAGGATACAGCGCGGCGCAGCCGAAGATCACCCCGTCGTGTTCGATCACGCTGAAGTTGGACGCCTCGCGCTCGATCAGCGCACGGTCGCGCTTGACCAGCGTACCGTCCTCCTCGAGAGGGCGGATCAGGGCAACGATACCGGCGACGTCGTCGAAGCTGGCTTCGCGCAGTTCCTCCAGCGTTTCTTCGACCAGCATCGAGCCGACGCCCTCGTGGCGGAACAATTCAAGCAGCACGCTGCCGTCCTGATCGAACGGGATCACGTGCGCGCGGGCGACCCCGCCCTCGCAGGCTCGCAGCGCAAAGGTCAGGTAGTTCTCGGTCTCGGGCGTCAAGCCGCCGCTGCTCAGCATCTGCTTGGCCTCGGCCTCGGAGATTTCGTTCAGCACTTCGCCGGCGGCGTTGACGATGCCCGGGATCTCGGTGACGAACACCAGCTTGTCCGCATCCAGTGCGATCGCGGTGGATGCGGCGACATCTTCCATCGACAGGTTGAATGATTCACCGGTGGGGGAAAAGCCCAGGTTCGAGATCAGCACGATCGCGTTCGAGTCGAGCGCGAAGCGAATGGTCTGGGCATCGACCTTGCGGGCCAGCCCGGTGTACATATAGTCGACCCCGTCGACGATGCCGACCGGGCGGGCGCTGACCAGGTTGCCCGAGACGACTCTGACCGCGGCGTGCGCCATCGGCGTGTTCGGCAGCCCCTGCGAGAAGGTCGCCTCGATGTCCAGACGCATCTCGCCGGCGGCTTCCTTGACACACTCGAGCGCGACCGCATCGGTGACCCGCATGCCCCCCTCGTAGCGCACTTCGCCGCCGCGCAGCCGCAACTGCTCGTTGATCTGCGGGCGCGAGCCGAACACGACGACGATTCGCATGCCCATTGCATGCAGCAGGCTGACGTCCTGGACCAGGGCATTCAGGTGCCCCTCGACGACCAGCTCGCCGGGGAAGGCAACCACGATCGTCTTGCCGCGAAACGCGTGGATGTATGGCGCCACAGCACGCAGCCAGGCGACGAACTGTTCTTCTTCGGAGGGTGCTGCTGCAATGTTCATCGCTGCCTGCCCGGGTTCGTGATGCCGATCATTATAATTTCGCCGTGTCCGCCGTCTTGCGCCAGCTCCCGCCAGTTGAATTTCCCGAATCCTTGCCGGTTAGCGCCCGCCGCGATGAAATCGCGCGCGCGATCCGCGAGCATCCGGTCGTCATCGTCTGCGGCGAGACCGGTTCGGGCAAGACCACGCAGCTGCCCAAGATCGCCGCGGCGCTTGCCGGACGTGGTACCACGGGCCTGATTGGCCACACCCAGCCGCGCCGGATCGCCGCCACCGCGGTCGCGCGCCGGATCGCCGAGGAGATTGGCACGCCACTGGGGGTGAACGTCGGTTACAAGATCCGCTTCAACGAGAAGTTCACTGCGGGCGCGTCGATCAAGCTGATGACCGATGGCATCTTGCTGGCCGAGACCCTGCACGACCGGCAACTGCGCCAGTACGACACCATCATCGTCGATGAGGCGCATGAGCGCAGCCTGAACATTGATTTTTTGCTCGGCTACCTGAAGCAGCTGGTTGCGGGGCCCCGTGCCAGGGATCTGAAGCTGATTATCACGTCGGCCACGATCGATGCGCAGCGCTTTGCCGAGCACTTCGGTGCGCCGGGCAGGCCAGCGCCGGTGATTGAGGTTTCCGGCCGTCTGTATCCGGTGCAGGTGCGCTACCGCAGCTTCGACGAGCGTCAGCGCGATGATGATGACGAGGATGATCTGCCGTCGCGGATCGAGGAGGCGATCGAGGAACTCTGGCACGAAGCCCCCGGCGATGTGCTGGTGTTCTTGCCCGGTGAGCGCGAGATCCGCGATGTTGCCGATCACTTGAGGCGCGCTCAGGCCCGGGCGGCGGCCGGGCGTGGCCCGGCAGTATTCGGGCGCGGTCCCCTGGAGGTTTTGCCGCTGTTCTCGCGGCTGTCGGCCGCCGAACAGCAGCGGGTGTTCTCGGCGTCTTCCGGGCGTCGGGTGGTACTGGCCACGAACGTGGCCGAGACCTCGCTGACAGTGCCGGGCATCCGCTACGTGATTGATACCGGCACCGCCCGGGTCAAGCGCTATCGCTATCGCAGCAAGGTCGAGCAATTGCAAATCGAGCCGGTCTCGCAAGCGGCCGCCAACCAACGCTCTGGTCGCTGTGGCCGGGTCATGGACGGCATCTGCATCCGGCTGTACGGCGAACAGGATTTCGCTGCGAGATCGCGTTTCACTGACCCGGAGGTGCTGCGCTCGTCGCTGGCCGGCGTGATCCTGCAGATGAAGGCCTTGCGTCTGGCCGATATCGACGAATTTCCGTTTCTGGACGCGCCGCCGCGCAAGGCGGTCGCAGATGGCTATGCCTTGCTGCATGAGCTCGGCGCGATTGACGAGCGCAATGCGCTGACCGACGTCGGGCGCCAGCTGGCCAGACTGCCGGTGGATCCGCATGTCGGCCGAATGCTGCTCGCGGCGCACCAGGGCGGCTGCCTGCGCGAGATGCTGGTGATCGCTGCTGCGATGTCGGTACAGGATCCACGCGAGCGGCCGATGGATGCGCAACAGGCGGCTGACCAGCAGCACAAGCGCTTTGCTGATGAGAAGTCGGACTTCTCGGCGTACCTGAAGCTTTGGGACTACTGGCACCAGGCGCAGGCTGACAAGGAGTCGAACCGGCGCCTGCAGCAGCGCCTCGAGCGAGAGTTTCTGTCTCCGCGCAAGCTGCGCGAGTGGGCCGATGTGCATCGGCAGCTCAGCGATTCGGTCACGCAGTTGCACTGGAAGCCCAACGAGGTGCCGGCTGGCTACGAGGCGGTTCACCAGGCACTGCTGACGGGCATGCTCGGCAACCTGGGCTTCAACGCGGTCGACGAGCCGCACTACCTGGGTACGCACCAGACCAAGTTTTTCATTCATCCGGGCTCATCGCTGGCGAAGAAGGCACCGCGATGGCTGATGGCGGCCGAGCTCGTCGACACCGGCAGGCTGCTCGCGCGGACCGTCGCGCGCATCGAGCCGTCCTGGATCGAGCGGGCGGCGCGCCACCTGATTCGCACCAGCTACAGCGAGCCGCACTGGGAAAAGAAGGCCGGGCAGGTGGTCGCGTTCGAGCGCGGCACGTTGTACGGGCTGACGATCTGGGCGCAGCGCCGGGTGCATTACGGCCCGCGCGATCCGAAGCTGGCTCGCGAACTGCTGATCCGCGAAGCCCTGGTCGCCGGCGAGTGGGACAGCAAGCTTGCGTTTCTTGCGCACAACCGGCGACTGATCAGCGAGATCCGCAAGCTTGAGCAGCGCATCCGCAGACCCGACTTGCTGGTCGATGAACAATGGCTGTTCGACTGGTACGACGCCCGCATTCCTTCGGATGTGGTTTCCGGCAGCGCGCTGGAGTCCTGGGTGCGCAAGGCGGGGGAGGCAGAGTCGGAGCGACTGAAGTTGTCACGCGACGAGTTGATGCGTCGCGATGTCGATGGCGTGGGCAGCGATGCGTTTCCGCGCCGGCTTGCGATGCACGGCATCCAGTTCGACCTGGCCTACCGCTTCGACCCCGGCGCGGCCGACGACGGCGTGACCTTGACGGTGCCGATCTATGCGCTGAACCAGGTCGACCCGGCACGTTGCGAGTGGCTGGTGGCCGGCATGCTCAAGGACAAGGTGGCGGCACTGATCAAGTCGCTGCCGCAAAAGCTGCGCCGGCATGTGGTGCCGGTG
>JALRBB010000415.1 GCA_023257915.1 Quisquiliibacterium sp.
GCCCCTGGTGCCGCAGCAGGCAACTGAACCGGAGGGCTAAGATGGGCGATCTATTCGACAATCCGATGGGCTTGATGGGTTTCGAGTTCGTCGAGTTCGCTTCCCCAGAGCCGAACCTGCTCGAGCCGCTGTTCGAAAAGATGGGGTTTTCGCTGGTCGCCACGCACCGCAGCAAGGATGTGGTGCTGTATCGGCAGGGCGACATCAATTTCGTCGTCAATCGCGAGCCGCGCAGTCTGGCCGGCTATTTCGCCGCTGAGCACGGTCCGAGCGCGTGCGCGATGGCGTTCCGGGTCCGCGACTCACACAAGGCCTATGCGCGTGCGCTGGAGCTCGGCGCCCAGCCGGTCGATGTGCCGACCGGGCCAATGGAGCTGAAGCTGCCGGCGATCAAGGGTATCGGCGGTGCGCCCTTGTATTTGATCGATCGCTTCGAAGACGGCAAGAGCATCTACGACATCGATTTCGAATTCCTGCCGGGTGTCGAGCGCCATCCGCGCGGCCACGGCCTGCGGATGATCGATCATCTGACCCATAACGTGTATCGCGGCCGCATGGGCTTTTGGGGCGCGTTCTACGAAAAGATCTTCAACTTTCGCGAGATCCGCTACTTCGATATCCAGGGTGAATACACCGGACTCGCAAGTCGGGCGATGACCGCACCCGACGGGCTGATCCGCATCCCCCTCAACGAGGAGGCCGGCAAGGGCGGTTCGGGCCAGATTGAAGAGTTTCTGATGAAGTTCAATGGGGAAGGCATCCAGCACATCGCACTGCTGACCGACGATCTGATTGCCTCGGTCGACGCGCTACAGATGGCCGGCGTGCCGCTAATGTCCGCGCCCAACGAGGTGTATTACGAGATGCTCGAAGAGCGCCTGCCGGGCCACGGCGAACCGGTTGCCGATTTGCAGGCTCGCGGTATCTTGCTTGACGGGGACACTCGCTCTGGCGACAAGCGCTTGTTGCTGCAGATCTTTAGCGAATCGCTGCTCGGGCCAGTGTTCTTCGAGTTCATCCAGCGCAAGAATGACGAAGGATTCGGCGAAGGAAACTTCAAGGCGCTGTTCGAGAGCATCGAGCGCGACCAGATCCGGCGCGGTGCGATCGACACCACCGACTGACCGGCCTGGGCCGGCTGCACCAGTTGCCTGCAAACTTCGACGGTCGATCATCAGCGCGCCGCCATCACAGTGCCAAGGCGCGGGAGCGCGCCGGGCCGTACAATTCGGGTCATGCTGCCCACCCAAAAACAGACCCTGGCGTCCTGGTTTCATGACGCTGCCGCCGCGCTGATTCACGCGCGGGCTGGCGAACTTGGCGATGCAAGCCTCGCCATCCCCGCGATCGAACTCGACCGTCCCAAGCAGGCCGCACACGGCGACCTCGCTTGCAATGTCGCGCTGCAACTGGCCAAGCCGCTGCGCATGAATCCGCGTCAGGTTGCCGAGGCGATCGCCGCGAAGGTGCGGGAATTCGACGCGGCCAGCGCCAGCGATGCGGTAGCCGCTGACGGGACTGCGCCGCTCGCGCTGATCGACGCGCTGGAGATCGCCGGTCCTGGCTTCATCAACATTCGGCTCACCGCGCAGGCCAGACTCGCGGTGATCGAGGCGATCCGCCGCGAGGGCGAGCGCTTCGGGCGTAACGATTCCGGCGCAGGCCGGCAGGTGATGGTTGAATTTGTGTCCGCAAATCCGACCGGCCCGCTGCATGTCGGTCATGGTCGCCAGGGCGCGCTTGGCGATGCCCTTGCCGCGCTGCTCGAGGCCAACGGCTGGCGCGCGAGCCGCGAGTTCTATTACAACGATGCCGGTGCCCAGATTGCGAACCTTGCGCTGTCGGTGCAGGCGCGCGCGCGCGGACTGGAGCCCGAGGATCCGAGCTTTCCGGCCGACGGTTACCGCGGCGAGTACATTCGCGAGATTGCTGTCGCCTACCTGGCACGCGAGACCGTGTCGGCCGAGCGGGTCGATGCGATCACCGCCGATGGCGATGCCGAGAACCTCGAGGCGATTCGGCAATTTGCAGTGGCCTATCTGCGTCGCGAGCAGGACATCGATCTGCAGGCGTTCGGTGTGCGCTTCGACAATTACTTCCTGGAGTCGTCGCTGTACTCGGATGGCAAGGTGCAGTCGGCAGTCGATGCGCTGGTTGCCGCCGGACACACCTACGAGCAGGACGGTGCGCTATGGCTGCGCTCGACCGCCTATGGCGACGACAAGGATCGCGTGATGCGCAAGTCCGAGGGCGGGTTCACGTATTTCGTGCCGGACGTCGCCTATCACGTCACGAAGTGGCAGCGCGGATTTGCCAAGGTTATCAACGTGCAGGGCTCGGATCATCACGGCACGATCGCCCGTGTGCGTGCCGGCCTGCAGGCACTCGGTTGTGGAATCCCGCCGGGCTACCCGGATTACGTGTTGCACAAGATGGTCA
The DNA here is from genome assembly GCA_023257915.1 of Quisquiliibacterium sp. Classification (GTDB taxonomy): domain Bacteria; phylum Pseudomonadota; class Gammaproteobacteria; order Burkholderiales; family Burkholderiaceae_E; genus Quisquiliibacterium. The sequence goes on from JALRBB010000415.1 coordinate 2,440, forward strand.
CCGTGATGCGCGGTGGCGAAGAGGTCAAGATCTCCAAGCGGGCCGGCTCCTATGTGACCTTGCGCGATCTGATCGAATGGAGCGGCGGCGTCGGGGAGCAGGGGCGCGATGCGTCGCGCGACGAGCAGATTCGGCGTGGTCGGGATGCGGTGCGGTTCTTTCTGATCTCGCGCAAGGCCGATACCGAGTTTGTCTTCGACGTCGATCTGGCGCTGGCGCAAACCGATGAGAACCCGGTTTATTACGTGCAGTACGCGCATGCGCGGATCTGTTCGGTGCTGGCGCAGGCGCTCGCGCAGGGCGGCCCGGATGAGTCGCAGTTGCTCGCGCGGCTGGAGCGCGAGCCGCAGATGCTCGCGCCGCTGGTGGCACCCAGAGAGTTTTCGCTGGCCGCGCGGCTCGCGCAGTTTCCGGAACTGGTCGCCTCGGCTTGTGCGGATCTGGCACCGCATTCGCTGGCCTTCTATCTGAAGGACTTAGCGGCTGAACTGCATGCTTACTATAATGCCGAGAGGTTCCTGGTCGAAGACGCTACGCTGCGCGATGCTCGGCTTGTCTTGTTGCTGGTCACTCGCCAGGTGCTGCGCAACGGGCTCGCGCTGATTGGCGTGTCAGCCCCGGAAAGGATGTGATGCCCGAGCTGCAGTCTCAACGCTTCCGGCAGGTCCGGCCGGCCGCTGGCCAGCGCGGTGGCACGATCGTCGGCTTTCTGGTCGGAGTGGTCTGCGGTCTGGGAATCGCGGCGCTCGCGGCGGTGATGGTTTCGCGCTCGCCCGTGCCGTTCATGAACAAAACCGGGCGCAGTCCGGAGCGTCTGGCGGTTCCCAAGCCTGGCGAGGAATTGCCCGATCCGAACAAGCCGCTGTATGCGAAAGATCGCCAGCCGCCGCCCACCGAGGCGCCGTCGGCCGAAACCGGCCAGCCACCAGTGCCTGCCGAAGGGCTTTCGATCCTCGAGCGGCTGTTCGGCCGTGCCGCGCCTGAGCCTGTGCCGGCACCGCCCGGGTCGGAGCCGGCCGCGACCACCTCCGGTTCCGTGACGCCGGCAGCTCCGACCGCGCCAGCAGCGACAACGGCGCCGGCAGCTCCAGTGGCCGCGCCGACGACGCCCGCCTCGCAACCCGCGCCCGCACCTGCGATGCCGTCGGCCGCGAAAGGAGACGCTCGCCCAGCCGACCCACCAAGTGCGGCGGCTCTGCCGATCACCCCCGAGCCGATGGCCGGCTATGTGTTGCAGGCCGGCGCTTTTCGTGCGCGGGACGATGCCGACGGCATGCGCGTCAAGCTCGCCTTGCTTGGCTTCGAGGCGCGGGTGCTGCCGGCAGAGGTCAACGGCCAGACGGTCTTTCGTGTGCGCATCGGCCCGTATGCGCAGGCCGACGAAATGAACCGGATGCGCGCGCGCCTGGCCGAGAACGGCATCGAGGCAACCGTCATCCGCCAACGCTAGCGGGAGCATTACCGATGGATCAACAACGTCTCAAGGGTCCGGTCGATCAGGCCACCCGCCAATTCCTGAAGACCGCCGCCGGCGCTGCAGCCGCAGGCGGTCTGGCGCTGGCGCTGCCGTCCGTGCAGGCGCAGGGCGCACCGCGTCAGGGTACCGAGTATCGTCCGGTCGACCCGCCGCAGCAAACCGAAACCACCGGCAAGATCGAGGTGCTCGAATTCTTCTGGTATGGCTGTCCGCACTGCAATTCGTTCGAGCCGACGCTAAAGGACTGGGTCGCTCGCCAGCCGGCTGATGTCGCGTTTCGCAAGCTGCATGTCGGTCTGGTGCCGTCCTGGGTGGCGCACCAGCAGATGTTTTTCGCCCTCGAGGCAATCGGCAAGGCGGCCGAGCTTAACGAAGCGATCTTTCGTGCGATCCATGTCGAGCGCAATGCGCTGAACAAGCCCGAGCTGATGGCCGATTTCGTTGCCGGCAAGGGTGTTGATCGCAAGCTGTTTCTGGATGCCTACAAGTCCTTCGGCGTGCGTACCCGGATGAGCAAAGCCAGCCAGCAGAGCAAGGGCTATGGGCTCGAAGGTGTGCCGGCGCTGGCGGTTAACGGCAAGTGGTTCACCGCGCCGTCGATGGCTGGCGGCAACGCCCAGGCCCTGCGGGTCGTCGAGTTCCTGATCGAACGCGAGCGCAAGGTGCGTGGCTGAAGCGGGTGCTTACTTCGGCCGTACACGCTCTTCCTGCTCAATGAAGGTTTTCATTACCGGCGCTTCCAGCGGCATCGGGGAGGCGCTCGCGCGCGAGATCCGGCGCCGCGACCCGCAGGCGATCATCGGGATTTGCGCCCGTCGAGAGCAGCGACTGACCGCGCTCGCCAACGAGCTGGGCGAGGCGCTGACGCTGGCCTGGGCGCTTG